>DATFJA010000108.1:0-4243 GCA_035269545.1 Salegentibacter sp. | reverse complement strand
CTTATCGGAAATTCTCAAAAAAAAGAATCAGTGAGTTTTAGCGATTTTTCTCCTCAATAAGAAGTATTCTACCCAATTTCACGGATCATGTCAATGAATTTATCTGCATAATTAAAAAGAGAAAACTACTTAGGTACAAGCTCACGAAGCATTAGGATTGGAAAATACAATTTAATTTGGAGACAAGCCTGGGAGCAGTTACTCATAATTATCAAAAATGTCCAGATTTTAATAGACGATTACCTAAAGTAGTGGTGCCCAAAGTCGTGCAAGTGCCTCCCGTAATTTTTCTAAGGCAGGTCGCTGTCTCCAGTCTTCTAAGATTAGTTGTGTTGTTTCTTTTAGGTCTGTTTTATAAACTTCGGTCATTTCATTTGCCACCTCCTTATCATATAAAAAGGCATTAATTTCAAAATTGATATCAAAGCTACGGTTATCGAGATTACAGGAACCTATACTGGTTAACACTCCATCTACAACCATAGTTTTAGCGTGAACCATTCCTTTATGATAATGATAAACCTGCACTCCAGATTCCAACAACTGCTCGATATAAGAATTTGTAGCATAACGGGCAATCACCGAGTCTCCTATTTCAGGAATAATAATTTTAACATCCACTCCTATCCTACTTGCCATACAAAGCGCAGTAAGAATTTGATTATTAGGAATAAAATAAGGCGTAGTGATATAAATATAAGTATCAGCGGTATTTATGGCGGTTAGAATAGCTTCCATAATATTTTGCCAATCGGTATCAGGGCCGCTTGCAGCGATTTGCACCGCAGTCTGTTCAGATAAATCTATCTTCGGAAAAAACTCATCTTTTACCTCAAGAATTTTTCCACTAACAAAATTAAAATTCAGCAGAAATTGAGCCTGTAAAGATTTCACTGCGTGTCCTTCAATTCTTAAATGCGTATCTCGCCAAAAGAGTTTTTCTGTTGGATTTTCCTCAAAATTCACATATTCGTCACAAATATTAATGCCACCAACAAATCCAATATTACCATCGATAATAGCCAACTTTCGGTGATTCCGATAGTTTAACTTACGTGTTAAGTTTGGGAACCATACCGGCATAAAAGGATAAATTTCAATTCCGCAGGATTTCATTTTCTTTACTGCCTTAGAAGAAAGTTGGCTTGCCACATAATCATAGCTTACCCGCACAGAAACACCTTCCTCAGCCTTCTCACAAAGTAAAAGGATCAACCTGTTGCCTATCCTGCTACTGTTGATAATGTAATACTCTATGTGGATATGGTGGCGAGCATTTTTTATATCTTCAAATAAGGCTGAAAACTTATTCTCGCCATTAATAAGGACACGGACTTTATTATGAAAAGTGACCGGCTTTTTTTGATTATTCTGAAGTAGACGAACAAGTTTAATTTTTTGCTCGATACATTCGCGATCTATATCCTGGAGATCTTGCTCATTAAGCATTAGTTTATCCTCCCAGCGCTGGATAATCTTTTGGTCGTAAAGCTTTTTTCTATTAAATAACTTGCTTTTTCTAAATTCCTGGGCAAAAAAGTAATAAACCAAAAGGCCTATTACGGGTAATACTAAGAGTGCAAAAATTAAGGAGATACTTTTTACCGGTTCCCTAAAATGCATTAATTCGTATCCGGCCGTTATAAAAACGATTAGGAAATTAGCAGATAATAAGATCCACCAAATATTATCCAGGAAGTAATCCATTTATTTCACAGCAGTATAAGTATCTTCTTCGGGAATCTTAATATCATATTCTCTTCGTGATGCATTGTTTAAATGTGCTTCCCTAAGCCAGGGATTATGAATTTTCAAAATCTTATAATTGATATTAAAGTGCTTTGCAAAATCTGCAAAGTCATTTACAACCGTATCTACTTTTACCGTTCTGGTAGGAATGTATTGGTAAAGATGTTTATCTTCAAAATTGAAGCCGTATTGTTCCGGATTGCTCAGGATTTCTTTTAATGCCAAAATTCTAAACATATACCTTCCGGTTTCTTCTCCAAGTAATAATTCGTAGTAATCATCTACTTTTTGGCGCTCTAATTGTCTTTCAACCCCTCTATTGCCGGCATTATAAGCCGCTGCTGCCATTGTCCAGCTTCCAAATTTCTCTTTAGATTTTTTAAGATAATCGGCTGCTACCCGGGTAGATTTTTCGATATGGTAACGCTCGTCTACGTTTCCATTTATTTCCAAACCATAATCCCTACCCGTACCTTTCATTATTTGCCAGAAACCTTTAGCACCGGCAGGAGAAACCGCCTGGGTTAAACCGCTTTCAATTACAGCTAAGTATTTAAAATCATCAGGAACTCCCTCTTCTTCTAGAATAGGTTCAATGATGGGGAAATATTTATTTGCCCGCTTAATTAACAGTAATGCATTAGATTGCCAATACGTATTTACCAACAATTCCCTATCCATTCTCTCGTGAATATCAGGATCTTCCAGAGGCACATCTTCCCCGGCAAAATTTATATTTTCGGGCATTGGTAGCGCATAAATATTATAATCTTTCACCGGTCGGTCTTTTTGAGCAGTATCAGATAGTTTATCTTCATTTCCTTCAGGCGCCTGTTGGGTAGCCTGGATACTAAGTAACACTATAGTAAACAGTCCAACTATTACTAAAGCAGATTTTAAAATTTTCATAGCAATTAATTTATTTTTTAATTTTTTCTTCCATTTTCCCTGAAAGTATTAATTGGGGCAGGTACTTATTAAACCAACGATAGCGATTCAAAATCATTATGTGGGTACCATTTTTTACTTCAATACAATCTGAAATATACTTAATAGGAAAAATTTCATCTTTATCTCCGTGTATATGCAAAATGTCTTTTTGGGGTTTGGTGCAATCCCATAAAACCATATTTTCTATGGCCCAGTCTAAATAACGCTGATTTCTAACTGAAAGATATTGCCGGTAAAGTTTCGCTCTTTTTTTAATATAATCCCCAACCGCAATTTTCTCGAAATGATCTACATAATCCAACAAACTTGTAGGCACGAGCTTAAATAAACCTGTTTTAGCAGCGTAACGCATACGTTTTGGTAATTCATCTCTGCATTTTACGCTAGATATAATAATAAGTCTCTTCGGCTTAAGGCTCTTTGCCATTTCCTGCACAATAATCCCGCCAAAAGACACCCCTATCAAGACCGGGTTTTTATGTTTAACGTATTTATTCATACGCAGTATATAATGCTCTAAACTTTCCTCTTTTTCGGGAATAATCCATTCTAAAAAATGCATTTTAAAACGATCTTCAGGAAGCTTTATATATTCAAAAATAGATGAATTTGCAGCCATTCCCGGCATAAAATAAACATGAATCAACTCCTTTTCTTCAGTCATTTTAACAAGTATATAACACTACAAATTAGCCTAAATCCTTAAATTTAATTATCAAAATTACTGCTAATTATTTGGCTTTCACAACTGAAAGATTAAAAATAATGGACAAATTTTCTGAGCCTTCAATTTTAACAATTACTGCTAATAATTCATTTGCGAAGGCTTTATTTAGCTACCTTTACATAAACCATCCAAAGACAATTTTATTAGCTAATTTTTATCGCTATTTGTGATAAAAGTTAACTGTTTCAAAGGCTTATAACTGAAAAAAGAGAAACGATGAATGCTGAAGAAATTAGAATCACCGATAATGAATTCTTAAGACAATTTGAAACAACCATCAAGGATCAACTTGCCACGATAGAATACTCGCAACAGGAACGAAAAATATTCCTTACCAAAATTTTTATGCCCGAAGCATTAAAAGAGCAGGGATTTTTGGAAATTTTTATCGAAGCGGTTTTAGAAGAAATTAAAGATCGTAATACGCGTGTAATGCCAACCAGCACTGAAATCGCGAAATTTATGCGAAAAAACAGGAGAAAGTATAAAGACCTTTTACCGGTAGGAATAAATATTTAAACCGCTACTTTTTCTGAAGCAAATTCAAACCTAACCATTCCGTCTTCGTCAATTGAGATCAATTCTATCTGATGAAGCGTATTTACTAATGCCGGATCCCATGGTGCTTTTACTTTTACGTAGTTCTCGGTAAACCCGTGGATATATCCTTCTTTATTTTCACCTTCAAAAAGCACTGTACAGGTATTTCCCAACTGATTTTCATAAAATGCCCTTCTTTTCTTAGCTGAAAGACCACGTAGCATTTTGCTTCGTTTCTTTCTAACTTTAGTTGGAACTACACCTTCCATTTCCGCT
>DATFJA010000107.1:0-26091 GCA_035269545.1 Salegentibacter sp. | reverse complement strand
TTCCAACACCTCTTATTACTATGCCGGGTGATTCACCGGGTCCTGCTGGAGAGGTGAACTGCACACCTGTAGCTTTACCTTCAATAGCTGCAATTGGCGAGGTTACGTTTCTTTGTTCAAGTTCTGCAGAGCCAATTACATTCGCGGAACCAGTAAAAGCTGCCTGGCTGGAGGTACCGTATGCAACAACTACAACTTCATCCAGTGAGGCAGAATCACTTCCCAGAGTTACGTCTATGGTGTTGACAGCGCCAACTGTATATTCTTTCTTCTCCATTCCTATGAAGGAGAAAACAAGAACGTCTCCCTGTGCGGCTTGTATGGAATAGTTTCCGTCAAAGTCAGTTTGAGTTCCGGTGGATGTGCCTTTTAATAAGACGTTTACTCCAGGTAGTGGTAAACCATCCTGGTCTGTAACATTACCGCTAATGGTTTTTTGTTGCGCAAAGGTAATGTGCGCAATAAGCACCAGCAACAATGTAAGGATACTGTTTAATTTTCTGTTCATTTTGTTATTTATTTGGAATTAGCTTATCAAATATGCTAAAAAATAGTTAAAGGAACTATTTTTAAATAGAAAAAATTAACATAAAACAGCTTGAATATAGATTAATCTTGAATTTTTGCATTTAAAAAGAGTTTAAAATATTTAAAATGTTAAAAATATACGGTTAATTACGAGATAGGAGTGGTAGTCTAAATGATTCGAATAATTTGAAATGAGTTAGCTTGTGCTTTTAAAGGTTGAGGTGTTGTAAAAAAGCAGATTTTATAAATTAAAATAAGTAGATTTTTAAGTTGAGGGATCATCCTGCTGAAAATTAATTCATTATAGTTTGATAAATTTGTTTTTATTTCTACATTTGCAAACCCTAAAAAACAGGGGATTAATTTTTAAACAATAATTAGGTAAAAGAAATTATGCCAACAATTTCACAATTAGTACGAAAAGGAAGAGCCCAGATGACCAAGAAGAGCAAATCGGCTGCTTTAGATTCGTGCCCTCAAAGAAGAGGAGTGTGCACACGTGTGTATACTACTACACCTAAGAAACCAAACTCGGCTATGCGTAAAGTAGCTAGGGTTAGGTTGACAAACGGAAAAGAAGTTAACGCTTATATTCCGGGTGAGGGTCACAATCTACAAGAGCACTCGATAGTATTGGTTAGAGGTGGAAGGGTAAAAGATTTACCAGGTGTAAGATACCACATTGTTCGCGGTGCATTAGATACTGCGGGTGTTGAAGGTAGAAGCCAGCGTAGGTCTAAATACGGAGCCAAACGCCCTAAAAAGTAATTAAAAACTTTTAATGTAAAGAAATGAGAAGAAGACAGGCCAAAAAAAGACCGCTTTTACCAGATCCAAAATTTAACGATCAACTTGTTACACGTTTTGTGAACATGATGATGTGGGATGGAAAGAAATCGGTAGCCTTTAAAATTTTCTATGATGCTATTGCAATTATAGAAGAGAAAAAACAAGACGAAGAAAAAACCGGTTTGGAAATTTGGAAAGATGCTCTTTCTAATGTTATGCCTCACGTTGAAGTTAGAAGTAGACGAGTTGGAGGTGCAACCTTTCAAATCCCGATGCAAATAAGACCAGATAGAAAAGTAGCAACTGCTATGAAATGGTTGATTTCATTTGCTAGAAAGAGAAATGAGAAAACTATGGCGCAGAAATTAGCTTCTGAAGTTCTTGCTGCTGCCAAAGAAGAAGGTGCTGCAGTTAAGAAAAGAGTAGATACTCATAAAATGGCTGAAGCTAACAAAGCATTCTCTCACTTTAGATTCTAAAATAAAATGGCACAAAGAGATTTAAAATATACTAGAAATATTGGAATTGCAGCTCATATTGATGCAGGTAAAACTACAACTACAGAGCGTATCCTTTATTATACAGGAATAAGCCACAAAATAGGTGAGGTGCACGATGGTGCAGCTACTATGGACTGGATGGAGCAGGAGCAGGAAAGAGGTATTACTATTACTTCTGCAGCTACTCACTGTAAGTGGATGTACAGAGATCAGGAATTTACGGTAAATATTATCGATACTCCTGGTCACGTTGATTTTACCGTGGAGGTAGAGCGTTCTTTACGTGTTCTTGATGGTGTGGTTGCCTTGTTCAGTGCTGTAGATGGTGTTGAGCCGCAATCTGAAACTGTTTGGAGACAGGCTGATAAATATAGAGTACCACGTTTAGGATTTGTAAATAAAATGGACCGTCAGGGAGCTGACTTCTTTAATGTGTGTAATCAGGTTAGAGAGATGTTAGGTGGAAACCCGGTGCCATTACAAGTTCCAATTGGTGATGAAATAGACTTTAAAGGGGTTGTTGATCTTATTTCCAAAAAAGCAATTATTTGGAATGATGAGGATCATGGGATGACTTACGAGACTATAGATATTCCTGAAGAACTTATGGATGATGTGAATAAATACAGAGCTGAGCTTGTAGAGGCTGTAGCTGAGTATGATGAAGCATTGATGGAAAAGTTTTTCGAAGATGAAGATTCAATTACTGAAGATGAGATTATTGCTGCCCTTAGAGCTGCAACCATAGATATGTCTATCATACCTATGATGTGTGGATCTGCCTTTAAAAACAAAGGTGTGCAGGCAATGCTTGATGCAGTAATGAGATATATGCCTTCTCCAGTTGATGTAGAAGCTATTGTTGGGACAAATCCTGAAACTAATGAAGATGAAAGTAGAAAGCCACATGTTGACTCTCCTTTCTCTGCGTTAGCTTTTAAAATTGCTACCGATCCTTTTGTTGGTCGTTTGGCATTCTTCCGTGTTTACTCGGGAGCTTTAGATGCAGGATCTTATGTATTGAACAATAGATCAGGTAAAAAAGAACGTATTTCTCGTATTTATCAGATGCACTCTAATAAGCAGGAGCCTATTAATAGAATTGAAGCTGGTGATATTGGTGCAGCGGTTGGTTTTAAAGACATTAAAACCGGAGACACGCTAACTGATGAGAAACACCCAATCGTTCTTGAGTCTATGACTTTCCCTGAGCCGGTAATTGGTATCGCGGTAGAGCCTAAGACTAAAGCTGATGTTGATAAAATGGGTATGGCTTTAGCTAAATTGGCTGAAGAAGATCCAACTTTTCAGGTTAAAACTGATGAGATTTCAGGACAAACCATCATCTCTGGTATGGGAGAACTTCATATTGAAATTCTTGTAGACCGTTTAAAGAGAGAATTTAAAGTAGAAGTTAACGAAGGTCAGCCTCAGGTTGAGTACAAAGAAACAGTGACTAAAAACGCTGATCACAGAGAGGTTTATAAAAAACAATCTGGTGGTCGTGGTAAATTTGCTGATATTGTATTTGAGATGGGTCCTGTAGACGAAGACTTTGAAGGAAAAGGACTTCAGTTTGTAGATCAAATAAAAGGTGGACGTATTCCTAAAGAATTTGTTCCTTCGGTAGAAAAAGGATTTAAGGAAGCTATGAAAACTGGGCCCATGGCCGGTTTCCAAATGGATACTTTAAAAGTAACCCTTAAGGATGGATCTTTCCACCCTGTAGATTCCGATCAACTTTCTTTCGAATTGGCTGCCAAAATGGGTTACAAAGCCGCTGCTAAAAAAGCCGGTGCTGTAGTTCTTGAGCCAATCATGAAAATTGAAGTAGTTACTCCAGAAGAAAATATGGGTGATATTGTTGGTGACCTTAACAGAAGAAGAGGTCAGGTAAGCAGCATGTCAGACAGGTCTGGTGCTAAGATTATTAAAGCTGAAGTGCCTTTAGCTGAAATGTTTGGATATGTTACTACATTGAGAACATTATCTTCTGGTAGAGCAACTTCAACTATGGAATTTTCTCACTATGCTGAAACTCCTTCTAATATTTCAGAAGAAGTAATTAAGGCGGCAAAGGGTACAAACGAATAATATTAGGAAAATGAGTCAGAAAATAAGAATAAAACTAAAATCCTACGATCATAACCTGGTAGATAAATCTGCAGAGAAGATCGTGAAGACTGTAAAAACTACAGGTGCGGTGGTAACAGGGCCAATTCCTTTGCCTACTCACAAAAAACTTTTTACTGTTTTGCGTTCTCCTCACGTGAACAAGAAAGCTAGAGAGCAGTTTCAATTAAGCTCTTACAAAAGGCTTTTGGATATCTACAGTTCTTCTTCAAAAACCATTGATGCGTTGATGAAGTTGGAGCTACCTAGTGGAGTTGAAGTAGAGATCAAGGTATAAGTCTATCCCCGCGAAGGCGGGGAACTTAAGGTTTCCATTTATTTGGAGACAAACATGTCCCGAGCAGTTGGCGAGGGAAAAACGGAAGAAAGATACATTCAGGGCGAAAGTATTTTTCTGCCCTGAATTTTTTTAAATAAATAAGTAATAATCAATAATTAATTATGTCTGGGTTAATAGGAAAAAAAATAGGCATGACCAGTATTTTTGACGAGAACGGGAAAAATGTTCCTTGTACCGTTATAGAAGCAGGTCCATGCGTAGTTACCCAAGTCAGAACCAAAGAGGTTGACGGGTATGAGGCACTTCAAGTTGGTTTCGATGACAAAAAGACTGTAAATAAGGCTGCCGAAGGGCACGCTAAAAAAGCAGGAAGCGTTGCAAAACGTAAAGTCGTTGAATTCAAAGGATTTGAAGCAGATTATAAATTAGGTGATGCTATCACAGTAGAGCACTTTAACGAAGGAGAATTTGTAGATATTGCAGGTACTTCTAAAGGTAAAGGCTTTCAAGGGGTTGTTAAAAGACACAACTTTGGTGGTGTGGGTCAGGCGACTCACGGTCAGCATAACCGATTAAGAGCTCCGGGTTCTATTGGTGCAGCGTCTTACCCTGCACGGGTTTTCAAAGGAATGAAAATGGCCGGTAGAATGGGTGGAGAAAGAGTTAAAGTAGAAAACCTGAGAGTTTTAAAAGTGGTGGCAGATAAAAACCTTTTAGTAGTAAAAGGATGTGTGCCAGGTCACAAAAACTCATACGTAATCATTAGTAAGTAATGGAAGTAGCAGTTTTAGATATAAAAGGAAAAGAAACAGGCAGAAAAGCAAAGCTTTCTGACTCTGTTTTCGCTATAGAGCCGAATGATCACGCTGTGTATCTTGATGTTAAGCAATATTTAGCTAATCAGCGTCAGGGAACTCATAAAGCCAAAGAACGTGCTGAAATTACGGGTAGTACTCGTAAGATTAAGAAACAAAAAGGTACCGGTACTGCACGTGCGGGTAGCATTAAGTCACCAATTTTTAAAGGTGGTGGACGTGTTTTTGGACCAAGACCAAGAAATTACGGTTTTAAATTGAATAAAAATTTAAAACGTTTGGCTAGAAAGTCGGCTTTATCAATAAAAGCAAAAGGAGAATCAATTTATGTAGTTGAGGACTTTTCTTTTGATGCGCCAAAGACAAAAAGTATGATAGATGTTTTGAAAGCCCTTGGTATTCAGGACAAAAAATCGCTTATAGTGTTGGGTGACTCAAATAAAAATGTATATTTGTCGTCACGTAATTTAAAAGGACTTGAGGTTGTAAACTCCTCAGAATTAAGTACTTACGGAATTCTTAATGCTAAGAATATCGTATTGCTTGAAGGTTCTTTAGAAGGAATTGAGTCGAATTTAAGTAAATAAGCCTTATGAGTATCTTGATAAAACCAATTATTACAGAAAAAGCCACCGGAGATAGCGAGTTGAATAACCGTTTTTCTTTCGTGGTAAACAGTAAGGCGAATAAGATTGAAATTAAGAATGCAGTAGAAGCTGCTTACGGAGTTTCAGTTGAAAAAGTTCGAACTATTAATGTCCGTCCAGATCGCAAAACCAGATATACAAAGTCTGGTATGATCACTGGTAAAACCAAAGCTTTCAAAAAGGCATTGGTACAGGTGGCGGAAGGTGAAACTATCGATTTGTACAGTAATCTTTAAGATTAAAAAATGTCAGTTAGAAAATTAAAACCAATCACCCCTGGCCAGCGTTTTAGAGTAGTAAACGGGTATGACGCCGTAACTACTGATAAGCCGGAAAAAAGCCTTTTGGCTCCGATAAAAAAGTCAGGTGGGAGAAACAGTCAGGGAAAAATGACTATCCGCTACAAGGGTGGAGGTCATAAAAGACGTTACAGAATTGTAGACTTTAAACGCGACAAGCACGGTGTTCCTGCTACTGTTGCGAGTATAGAATATGATCCTAACCGAACTGCTTTTATCGCATTGTTGAATTACCAGGATGGTGAGAAGCGATATGTTATTGCTCAAAATGGGTTGCAGGTAGGTCAAAATATTGTATCAAGCACAGATTCGGCTGCTCCAGAAATTGGAAATGCAATGCCTTTATCTAGTATACCTCTTGGTACTGTAGTTTCTTGTATAGAGTTAAGAGCCGGTCAAGGTGCTGTAATGGCAAGAAGTGCTGGAGCTTTTGCTCAGTTATTAGCAAGAGAAGGGAAATACGCAACTGTAAAACTACCTTCAGGAGAAATTAGAAGGGTGTTAGCTACTTGTATGGCAACAATTGGAGCTGTATCTAATAGTGATCACCAACTTCAGGTTTCTGGTAAAGCTGGTAGAAAACGTTGGTTGGGTATAAGACCAAGAACAAGACCGGTTGTAATGAACCCTGTGGATCACCCAATGGGTGGTGGTGAAGGAAGAGCTTCCGGAGGTCACCCACGTTCTAGAAAAGGTTTACCTGCTAAAGGCTTCAAAACCCGTTCAAGAACAAAAGCGAGTAATAAGTATATTGTAGAACGTAGAAAGAAATAATAAGATATGGCACGTTCATTAAAAAAAGGACCTTACGTTCACTATAAGTTAGATAAGAAAGTTGCTCAAAATGTTGAGTCTGGTAAAAAAGCCGTGATCAAAACCTGGTCTAGAGCTTCAATGATTACTCCAGATTTTGTTGGGCAAACTATCGCTGTTCACAACGGGAAACAATTTGTACCTGTATATGTGACAGAGAACATGGTAGGTCATAAGTTAGGAGAATTTTCACCAACACGTTCTTTTAGAGGGCATGCAGGTGCAAAAAATAAAGGTAAAAGATAATTGAAGCTATGGGAGTTCGTAAAAGAGAAAGAGCAGAGCAAATAAAAGAGGCCAAAAAACAGGTAGCTTTTGCAAAGTTGAATAACTGCCCTACTTCACCTAGAAAAATGCGCCTTGTTGCGGATTTGGTAAGAGGTGAGAAAGTAGAGAAGGCGCTTCAAATATTGAAATTCAGTTCAAAAGAAGCTTCGGGACGTTTAGAGAAATTATTGCTTTCTGCAATAGCCAACTGGCAATCTAAAAATGAAGAGGCGAACATTGAAGAAGCTGAATTGTTTGTAAAAGAAATCCGTGTAGATGGAGGAGCGATGCTTAAAAGGCTACGTCCTGCACCACAGGGTCGCGCACACAGAATTAGAAAGAGATCCAACCACGTTACTTTGGTGCTTGGAGAAAACAATAATACACAAAGCTAAGTAGAGTATGGGACAGAAAACAAATCCAATCGGGAATCGCCTTGGTATCGTAAGAGGATGGGAATCCAACTGGTACGGAGGAAATGACTACGGCGATAAATTAGCCGAAGACGATAAGATTAGAAAGTATATCCATGCTCGTCTTTCAAAAGCGAGTGTATCTAGGGTAATTATTGAGCGTACGCTTAAGCTTGTAACCGTTACTATCACCACTGCCAGACCAGGTATTATTATTGGTAAAGGCGGTCAGGAGGTAGACAAGCTTAAAGAAGAGCTTAAGAAAATTACCGACAAGGAGGTTCAAATTAACATCTTTGAGATTAAGAGGCCAGAACTTGACGCTCATTTAGTAGCATCTAGTGTTGCAAGACAAATTGAGAATCGTATCTCTTACCGTCGTGCAATCAAAATGGCTATCGCGGCTGCTATGAGAATGAATGCTGAAGGAATCAAAATACAGATTTCCGGACGTTTAAATGGTGCTGAAATGGCACGTTCAGAAGCATACAAAGATGGTAGAATTCCTCTGTCTACTTTTAGGGCCGATATTGATTACGCTTTAATTGAAGCTCACACTACTTATGGTAGATTGGGTGTTAAAGTATGGATCATGAAAGGCGAAGTGTACGGTAAAAGAGATCTTTCTCCGCTTGTTGGCATGTCTAAGAAGCAAGGAGGAAAAGCTGGAGCCGGGCGAGGTGGTAACAAATCACGTCGTAGAAAGTAATTTTTTAAAGTAAAGAAAAATGTTACAACCTAAAAGAACAAAATACCGTAAACAGCAGAAGGGCCGTATGAAAGGTAATGCCGGAAGAGGGCATAGACTCTCTAACGGAACCTTTGGAATTAAATCTATGGATTCTAGTTTCATTACTGCCCGTCAAATAGAAGCTGCACGTATTGCTGCTACCCGTTATATGAAAAGGGAAGGTTCTATCTGGATTAAAATATTTCCAGACAAGCCTATCACAAAGAAGCCTCTAGAGGTTCGTATGGGTAAAGGTAAAGGTGCTGTTGAATATTGGGCTGCTGTTGTAAAACCAGGAAGAATTATGTTTGAAATTGGTGGAGTGCCAATGGATGTTGCTAAAGAAGCTTTAAGGCTTGCAGCACAGAAACTTCCTGTAAGAACCAAATTTATTGTAGCTAGAGACTATCAAGCTTAATATTATAAAGTTATGAAACAATCAGAAGTAAAAGAACTGTCTGTGGCAGAATTACAAGAAGAGCTTGGTAAATCTAGAAAAGCATATTCAGATTTGAAAATGGCTCACGCAGTTTCGCCATTAGAGAACCCAATACAGCTTAGAGCTGTACGAAGAACTATAGCGAGACTTGCTACAGAGTTAACTAAAAGAGAACAACAATAAGTGTTATTCTGCTGAAAGATGGAAAAAAGAAATTTAAGAAAAGAGCGTATAGGTGTTGTTACCAGTAATAAAATGCAGAAATCAATCGTGGTTTCTGAAGTTAAGAAAGTAAAACACCCTATGTATGGAAAATTCGTTTTAAAAACGAAAAAATACGTAGCGCACGACGAAACAAACGACTGCAACGAAGGAGATACTGTAAGGATCATGGAAACACGACCTCTAAGTAAATCTAAATGTTGGAGATTAGTAGAAATAATTGAAAGAGCGAAGTAATGGTACAACAAGAGTCTAGACTAAGAGTAGCAGACAATACCGGGGCAAAAGAAGTTTTGACCATTCGTGTATTGGGCGGTACAAAGAAAAGATACGCTTCTGTTGGGGACAAGATCGTTGTCAGCGTAAAAGAAGCTACACCTAACGGTAATATCAAAAAAGGTGCAGTTTCAACAGCAGTAGTTGTTCGTACCAAGAAAGAAGTGCGCAGGCAGGATGGATCTTATATCCGTTTTGATGATAATGCTTGTGTATTGCTAAACCCTACCGGAGAAATGCGCGGAACTCGTGTATTTGGACCGGTTGCGAGAGAACTTCGTGATAAGCAATTCATGAAAATTGTATCATTGGCACCAGAAGTGCTTTAATACATTAACAAGATGAGAAAGCTTAAGATAAAAACTGGAGATACTGTACGAGTTATTGCTGGAGACCATAAAGGTCAGGAAGGCAAAGTTCAAAAAGTACTCATAGAAAAGAATAAAGCCATCGTGGAAGGTGTGAACACTATCTCAAAACATGAGAAGCCAAGTGCATCTAATCCTCAGGGTGGTATTGTAAAGAAAGAAGCTCCTATTCATATTTCTAACCTTTCTTTGTTAGACAAAGATGGTAATACTACCAGAGTTGGATATAAAGAAGAGGATGGAAAGAAAGTAAGATTTTCCAAAAAATCTAATGAAGTAATTTAGTTATGGCATACGTACCAAGACTTAGAGCAGAATATGCAGAGCGAGTAAAGCCTGCATTAAAAGAAGAATTTAGCTACGCTAACGTAATGGAGATCCCAAAACTTGAAAAGATAGTTTTGAGCCGTGGCGTTGGTGCAGCTGTAGCAGATAAAAAGCTAATTGACCATGCTGTAGATGAATTATCTACAATTACAGGTCAAAAAGCGGTGCAGACCATTTCTAAAAAGGATGTTGCTTCATTTAAACTTCGTAAAGGAATGCCAATTGGGGCGAAAGTTACCTTGCGAGGATATAGAATGTATGAATTCCTGGATCGTTTAATCACATCGGCACTTCCACGTGTTCGTGATTTTAACGGGATTAAAGCTAATGGTTTTGATGGTAGAGGGAACTACAATTTAGGTATTACTGAACAAATCATCTTTCCGGAGATCGATATTGATAAAGTAAACCGAATTAATGGTATGGATATTACCTTTGTAACCACTGCCAAGACCGATAAGGAAGCTAAATCATTGTTAACCGAACTAGGATTACCTTTTAAAAAGAATTAATTATGGCTAAAGAATCAATGAAAGCCCGTGAGGTGAAGAGACAAAAAATGGTGAAGAAGTATGCTGAAAAGCGCGAAGCCTTGAAAGAAGCTGGCGATTGGGAAGCACTACAGAAATTACCAAAAAATTCTTCTCCTGTACGTTTGCACAACCGTTGTAAACTAACTGGTAGGCCAAAAGGATACATGAGACAGTTTGGTCTTTCTCGTGTAATGTTTAGAGAAATGGCTAACAAAGGTTTAATTCCTGGAGTTAGAAAAGCTAGTTGGTAAAATTATAAATTGGTTGCAGGTTCTACCGATAATCGGTAAGAAAACCGCATCCGCAAATTATTATAGATGAATACAGATCCTATTGCAGATTATTTGACAAGAGTTAGGAATGCTGTGGCTGCAAACCACAGGGTGGTAGAGATACCCGCTTCTAATCTTAAAAGGGAGATAACAAAAATATTATTCGATCAGGGATATATTCTTAGTTACAAGTTTGATGATGCTACTGCTCAGGGGACAATTAAAATTGCCCTTAAGTATGACAAAATCACTAAAGAACCTGTAATTAAAGATATTCAAAGAATAAGTAAACCTGGTTTACGTAAGTATGCCGGCGCTGATGAATTACCACGTATCCTTAATGGTCTTGGTATTGCTATAGTTTCTACTTCTCACGGTGTAATGACAGGGAAGCAAGCTAAAGCCGAGAAAGTTGGTGGTGAAGTATTGTGTTACGTTTACTAATACTTAAAAGACTAAAGAAATGTCAAGAATAGGTAAAAACCCAATTACAATTCCTGAAGGTGTAAATGTAGACCTTAAAGGGGACGTTGTAACGGTAAAAGGAAAATTAGGAGAGCTTAAGCAGGAAGTTAGCGACATTGATGTGAAAATTGAAGATGGCGTAATTACTTTTGAACGTTCTTCAGAGAAAAGTGATCAAAAAGCAAAACACGGTTTATACCGTGCTTTGATAAACAATATGATTGAAGGAGTTTCTAATGGATACACTAAATCATTGGAATTGGTAGGAGTTGGATATAGAGCAACTAACCAGGGACAAAAATTAGATTTAGCCGTTGGGTTTTCCCATAATATTGTAATAGATTTGGCGCCGGAAGTTAAAGTAGAAACAATTTCAGAAAAAGGTAAGAACCCTATCGTGAAATTGTCTTCTTATGATAAACAACTTGTGGGCCAGGTAGCTGCTAAAATACGTTCCTTCAGAGCTCCAGAGCCTTACAAAGGAAAAGGTATCAAGTATGTTGGAGAACAATTACGTAGAAAAGCAGGTAAATCAGCTTAATAAAGTTTAGATATGGCAGTTTCAAAACAAGATAGACGAAATAAGATAAGAAAGCGTGTTCGTAAGTCAATTACGGGTACCGCTAGCCGTCCAAGATTATCTGTATTTAGAAGTAATAAAGAAATTTATGCTCAAATTATAGATGACGTAGAAGGAAAAACCCTGGCTGCAGCCTCTTCGAGAGATAAAGGTGTAACAGCAGAAGGTGATAAATCCAAACAAGCAGAATTGGTTGGTAAAGCCCTTGCTGAAAAAGCTTTAAAGGCCGGTGTAGAAACCATTTCTTTTGACAGAGGTGGTTACCTGTATCACGGAAGAGTTAAATCATTAGCAGAAGGTGCTCGAGAAGGAGGACTAAAATTCTAGAAAATTATGTATCAAGATTATAAAAACGTAGAACATGTAAAACCGGGCGGACTTGAATTAAAAGACCGTTTGGTAGGAGTACAACGTGTGACCAAAGTAACCAAAGGTGGTAGAGCTTTTGGATTTTCTGCTATCGTGGTAGTAGGAGATGAGAATGGTGTTGTAGGGCAAGGTTTAGGTAAATCTAAAGAAGTTGCTGACGCTATCTCTAAAGCTGTGGAAGATGCAAAAAAGAATTTAGTGCGTATTCCTTTGCATAAAGGAACCCTTCCTCACGAACAGAAAGGTAAGTATGGTGGAGCAAGAGTTCTTTTGCTACCTGCTTCAACTGGTACCGGGATTATAGCCGGTGGTGCAATTCGTGCCGTACTGGAATCTGTTGGTGTACACGACGTACTTTCTAAAAACCAGGGGTCTTCAAACCCACACAACGTAGTAAAAGCTACTTTTGATGCGCTACTTCAATTAAGAAGTGCTGATACTGTTGCTAAACAACGTGGTATTTCACTAGAAAAGGTTTTTAAAGGATAAATCAAGGAGAACGATGGGAAAGATAAAAGTTACAAAAGTAAAAAGTGCTATTAACCGATCTAAAAACCAGAAATTGGTTTTAGAGTCTCTTGGTCTTAAGAAAATTGGCCAGACGGTAGAGCATAACGATACGCCAAACATCCTTGGTATGGTAAATAAAGTTAAACATTTAGTTTCTGTAGAGGAAACAAAATAATAAATTCACATGGAATTAAATAACTTAAAACCTGCAAAAGGTTCAGTTAAGAGTAACAACAAGCGTGTTGGCCGTGGAGAAGGATCAGGAAAAGGTGGTACTGCTACCCGCGGTCACAAAGGGGCTAAGTCTCGTTCTGGTTACTCCAAGAAGATTGGTTTTGAAGGAGGGCAGATGCCACTTCAACGCCGTGTTCCAAAATTTGGTTTCACTAACAGAAATCGTGTAGCTTATCAAGGTGTAAATCTTGATACTTTACAACGTTTGGTTGATGAAGGTAAAATTAAAGATACTGTAGATGTTGATGCTTTGATCGCTAACGGTCTTGTAAGTAAAAACGAACCAGTTAAGATATTAGGTAGAGGTGAACTAAAGGCAAAGTTGAAAATATCTGTTCATAAATTTACTGCCTCAGCAAAAGAAGCTATAGAAGCTGCTGGAGGTGAAGTTGTTACTTTATAATAGATAGCCAAATGAAATTCATCAATACTATTAAAAATATTTGGAAGATCGAGGAACTAAAAAATAGAATTTTAGTTACCCTCGGTCTATTGTTGGTTTATCGTTTTGGAGCACAAGTTGTGCTTCCTGGGATAGATGCCTCGCAATTAACTAATCTTGCAAGTCAAACCGATGGTGGCCTTTTAGGTCTCCTAAATGCATTTACAGGAGGAGCATTTTCTAATGCCTCTGTTTTTGCGTTGGGAATTATGCCTTATATCTCGGCTTCGATTGTAGTGCAGCTTATGGGTATTGCGATACCTTACCTGCAAAAACTTCAAAAAGAAGGAGAGAGCGGTAGGCGTAAGATCAATCAAATCACTCGCTGGTTAACTATTGCAATTACCTTAGTGCAGGGGCCTGGTTATATTTATAACCTTTTTGCTACACTCCCGCAGCAAGCCTTTTTATTAGGTGATACTGTGACATTTGTAGCTTCTGCCGTGGTAATCCTTACTACAGGAACCATTTTTGCAATGTGGCTGGGTGAAAAGATAACCGATAAAGGTATTGGTAATGGTATTTCGCTATTAATTATGGTTGGTATTATTGCTACCTTACCACAAGCATTTATTCAGGAATTCGCTTCCAGAGTATTTGAATCTAATGGAGGTCTTATTATGATTCTTATTGAATTGGTAATTTGGTTCGCTATTATTCTTGCTTCGGTAATGTTGGTTATGGCCGTGCGTCAAATCCCGGTACAATATGCCAGAAGAACCGCCTCTGGAGGTTACGAGAAAAACGTATTTGGATCAAGACAGTACATTCCACTTAAGCTGAATGCTTCAGGTGTAATGCCAATTATATTTGCTCAGGCAATTATGTTTATCCCAGCTGCTGTTGCAGGATTATCAGATTCTGATGCAGCACAAGGGGTTACCGCTGCTTTTAGCGATATATTCGGATTTTGGTATAATGTAGTATTTGCACTATTAATTATTGTATTTACTTACTTCTATACCGCAATTACTGTACCTACCAATAAAATGGCTGATGATCTAAAACGAAGTGGAGGATTTATTCCAGGAATTCGTCCGGGAACTGAAACCGCTGAGTTTTTAGATAGAATTATGTCTCAAATTACCTTGCCAGGATCTATTTTCCTTGCGCTTATTGCTGTGTTCCCAGCGATTGTGGTGCAACTCTTAGGTGTGCAACAAGGATGGGCATTGTTTTTTGGAGGAACCTCGCTTTTAATTATGGTTGGAGTTGCAATAGATACTATGCAACAAGTAAATTCTTACTTGCTGAATAGACATTACGACGGATTAATGAAAACAGGTAAAAACAGAAAAGCAGTAGCTTAATTATGGCAAAACAACCGGCAATAGAACAAGACGGAACAATTATAGAAGCATTATCTAATGCAATGTTTCGTGTAGAATTGGAAAATGGTCACGTTGTGACAGCTCATATCTCAGGGAAGATGCGTATGCACTACATTAAATTGTTACCCGGAGATAAAGTAAAACTGGAAATGAGCCCTTACGATTTAAGTAAGGCTCGTATTACATACAGATACTAAAAGTAAATTGAGCTATTTGTAAAATTTTCAGTACTTTTGCAATCTGAAAAATTTATGAATGCTGAAATCCTGATTTTGAGCATATTTCAATATCAGTGAATTGTAAAAAACTAAAGAGATGAAAGTTAGAGCATCAGTAAAGAAAAGAAGTGCCGACTGTAAGATAGTTCGCAGAAAAGGGCGCCTTTACGTAATTAACAAAAAGAATCCTAGATTTAAACAAAGACAAGGCTAATTATGGCAAGAATTGCAGGGGTAGATATACCTAAACAAAAGCGAGGAGTTATAGCATTGACCTATATCTTCGGAATTGGTAAAAGCAGGGCTCAAAAGATCCTTAGCCAGGCCAAAGTAGATGAAAGCAAAAAAGTTTCAGACTGGGACGATGAAGAAATTGGTCGTATTCGTGAAGCTGTTGGTGAATTTACAATCGAAGGAGAATTACGTACAGAAGTTCAATTGAGTATTAAGCGTCTAATGGATATTGGATGCTATAGAGGTATTCGTCACAGAAGTGGTTTACCACTTAGAGGGCAGAGAACCAAGAATAACTCAAGAACCAGAAAAGGTAGAAGAAAAACAGTTGCTAACAAGAAGAAAGCGACTAAATAGTAATTAATATGGCAAAGAAGACAGTTCAAAAAAAGCGTAAAGTAACCGTTGAGTCCGTAGGACAAGCGCACGTTACGGCTTCTTTCAATAACATTATTGTTTCCCTTACTAATAAAAAGGGTGACGTTATTGCTTGGTCATCTGCAGGAAAAATGGGTTTTAGAGGTTCTAAAAAGAATACTCCTTATGCTGCCCAATTAGCTGCAGAAGACGCGTCTAAAGTAGCTCACGAAGCTGGTTTGCGCAAGGTTAAAGTTTACGTTAAAGGGCCGGGGAATGGCAGAGAATCTGCTATTCGTTCGCTTCACAACAACGGGATTGAAGTAACTGAAATTATTGATGTTACTCCATTACCTCACAACGGATGTCGTCCTCCTAAGAGACGTAGAGTTTAATAATAAGTATAAATAAATAAGAGAGGAGTTAAGATTATCGAAGGACAGAGACCTTAATTCATAATCCCTTTCTTCTAAATTCAAAGTTAATGGCAAGATATACTGGTCCAAAGACTAAAATAGCCCGAAAATTCGGAGAAGCTATTTTTGGAGACGATAAGTCTTTCGAAAAAAGAAATTATCCTCCGGGACAACACGGTAACAACCGTCGTCGCGGTAAAAAATCTGAATATGCTATCCAGTTAATGGAGAAGCAAAAAGCAAAGTATACTTACGGTATCCTTGAGCGTCAGTTTAGTAATATGTTTAAAAAAGCTACTAGAGCGCAGGGAATTACTGGTGAGGTTTTACTTCAACTTTGTGAATCACGTCTTGATAACGTAGTATTTAGAATGGGTATTGCCCCTTCTAGAAGAGCAGCAAGACAATTTGTATCTCACAGACACATTACGGTAAATGGAGAGTTGGTAAACATACCTTCTTACCAATTGAAAGCGGGTGATGTTGTAGGTGTTCGTGAAAAATCAAAATCTTTACAGGCTATCCAGGATTCACTAGCTAACTCTAGCAGTGTATACGAATGGATTACCTGGAATAACGAAACAAAACAAGGTACTTTTGTTTCAGTACCCGGACGTATTCAGATTCCGGAAAACATAAATGAACAATTCATCGTCGAATTATATTCGAAATAATAATTCACAGAAGTCGTAATATGGCAATACTAAATTTTCAGAAGCCCGATAAAGTTATAATGATTGATTCAACCGATTTCGAAGGGAAATTTGAATTTCGCCCTTTGGAACCTGGATATGGATTAACCGTTGGTAACGCTTTAAGAAGAGTGCTTTTATCTTCATTAGAAGGTTATGCAATCACTTCCATTCGTATAGAAGGCGTAGATCACGAATTCTCCGCTATTCCTGGAGTCGTTGAAGACGTAACAGAAATTATCCTGAACCTTAAACAAGTAAGGTTCAAAAGGCAAATTGATGAAATAGATAACGAAGCCGTTACCATTTCTATATCTGGAGAAGAACAAATTACTGCCGGTCACTTTCAAAAATTCATTTCAGGCTTTCAAGTCCTAAATCCAGATCAGGTGATCTGTACTGCAGACAAGAAAGTAAACCTGAATATGGAAATGACCATAGAAAAAGGTAGAGGTTATGTTCCTGCCGAAGAAAACAAAAAAGCCAACGCACCTCTTGGAACTATATTTACCGATTCTATTTATACACCAATAAAGAACGTTAAGTATAGCATTGAAAACTATCGTGTAGAGCAGAAAACCGATTATGAAAAATTGGTTTTTGAAATCGTAAGCGATGGTTCTATTCATCCAAAAGATGCACTTACTGAAGCTGCAAAAACTCTTATTCACCACTTTATGTTATTCTCTGATGAGCGTATCACGCTTGAAGCAGACGAAATAGCACAAACTGAAACTTATGATGAAGAATCTCTTCATATGAGACAGTTGCTTAAAACTAAGTTGGTAGATATGGATCTTTCAGTAAGAGCTTTAAATTGCTTAAAAGCGGCTGAAGTTGATACTTTAGGAGACCTTGTTTCTTACAATAAAAACGACTTGATGAAGTTTAGAAACTTCGGAAAGAAATCTTTGACAGAGCTTGAAGAATTGGTAAGCAACAAAGGGCTTAACTTTGGTATGGACCTTTCAAAATACAAATTAGATAAGGACTAATATATAAGTAGTTTTCCATAAAAGCCGGCAAAAGATCGCGCTTTGGGAAAATGAATTAAGAACAAAACAATGAGACACGGAAAGAAAATAAACCATTTAGGTAGAAAGACCGCTCACAGGAAGTCTATGCTAGCCAACATGGCTTGCTCTCTTATAGAGCACAAGAGAATCAACACCACCGTAGCTAAAGCAAAAGCTTTAAAAGTTTTTGTAGAGCCTTTGGTAACTAAGTCTAAAGAAGATACTACTCACAATCGTAGATTGGTATTCAGTAAACTTCGTCAAAAAGAAGCTGTAGCCGAATTGTTTCGTGAGGTAGCTCCTAAAGTTGGTGACCGCCCGGGTGGATACACAAGGGTAATTAAATTAGGTAACCGTCTTGGAGATAATGCCGATATGGCCCTTATCGAGTTAGTTGATTACAACGAAACTTATAACCTTAGCAAGCCAGAGAAGAAGAAATCTACACGTAGAGCGGGTAGAAAGAAATCTACTGAAGCTACTCCAAATGCTCCAAAGGCAGAAGGAAAAACAGAAGAGAAATCTTCAGAAAATAAAGAGGATAAAAAAGAGGAATAGAAATGAATCTTTTAATAATCTAATTTTTAAAAAGGATAAACTCTCTGGGTTTATCCTTTTTTTATATATTCTAATGAAATAATCACTTCCGTATAGACGGACAACATACAACACAACAAACACATCTAGGATTATTACTATGAAATATCAAACTCGAAAAAAAGCGATTATCTTACTGGAAGATGGTACTATCTTTCACGGTAAGGCAGTAGGAGACAAAGACGGTAAAGCCGTTGGAGAAGTTTGTTTTAATACCGGGATGACCGGTTACCAGGAAATCTTTACAGATCCTTCCTATTTTGGACAGCTTATGGTCACTACTAATGCGCACATCGGTAATTATGGAACACTAGCAGAAGAAAGTGAGGCCGATAAAGCTAAGATCGCCGGGCTTATCTGTAAGAACTTCAGTTACACTCATTCGCGCCCAGCTGCCGATTCTTCACTGCAGGAGTTTTTAGATGATAGTAACTTATTTGCTATTTCTGATGTAGATACTCGTGCTTTAGTAACATACATTAGAGAAAATGGAGCGATGAACGCTATTATCTCAACAGATGTTGATAATATAGAAGGGCTTAAAAAAGAACTTGCCGAAGTACCAGATATGAACGGTTTGGAGCTTGCTTCTAAAGTTTCTACTAAAGAACCTTATTACTTTGGGAACGAAAATGCTACTTACAAGATCGCTGCGCTAGATGTTGGCATAAAGAAGAATATTCTGCGCAATTTTGAGAAGCGTGATGTGTATGTAAAGGTTTTTCCATACAATGCAACTTACGAGGAGATGAGTGAATGGAATCCAGATGGCTATTTTCTTTCAAATGGGCCAGGAGATCCGCAGCCTTTAGAAAGTGCGATCACTCTTACTAAAGCTATTTTAGAAAAAGATCACCCCCTTTTTGGAATTTGTTTGGGTCACCAAATTATTGCAATTGCTAACGGTATAAAAACTTATAAAATGCACCACGGTCACCGTGGAATAAATCACCCAGTTAAAAATCTTATCACCGGTAAAGGCGAGATAACTTCCCAAAATCACGGGTTCTCGGTAGATAAAGCCGAAACAGAAGCGAACAGCGAAGTTGAGATCACTCATATTTGCTTAAATGATGATACAATTGGCGGGATTGCGATGAAAAATAAAAATTGCTTTTCAGTTCAATATCACCCGGAAGCAAGTCCTGGGCCACACGATGCCAGTTATTTATTTGATGATTTTATGGATCGAATAAAAGGAGCAAAAGCTTAAAGAATTTTAATAATAATTGATTATAAAGCCCGAAATTTAAAGATTTTGGGCTTTTCTTTTTTTAAATTCGTTGTAATTCTAAGTTGAAGAAGCAACCTTATCCATGATTTGTGATGAAAAAATTTATATTCTTTAGTCTTTGTTTATTTTCTCTTAATTGTGCGGAAGCACAGAATCAAACCTCTGTCGAGGATGGGATACTCTCCTTGAACTTTTTAACTCCTGGTATAGAATATGAACATGGTCTTACCAATAAAACAACTTTAAATTTACGAGGAGGTACTGGTTTTGCTTATCTAAAAAGCAGCGCCGGGAATGGCTTTGAAGGCTTTGGTATATATCCTATATTCAATTTGCAGTATCGCTATTACTATAATTTTGAGAAACGTTTAAATAAAGGAAAGGTTATACGTAATAACAATGGAAATTATATAGCTTTAAGCGGAGCCCTGCAAGCTGGAGAACCTGTGATTGGTAATTTGGAATATAATACTGATTACTTTGGATTGGTAGGTCCGGTTTGGGGTTTGCAAAGATATTATGGGAGTGGTTTTAAATTAGATCTTAATCTTGGTGCCGGTTATGGGTTTAATGAATTTGAAGGTTCTTATTTCTCACCAATCATGGGCATTAGACTAGGATGGCTTCTTTCAAACTAATTCTTTCCAGCCTTTTATTTCTCTGTGTTTTCCAACTGCGCGCTCAAAAACATCCTGTTTTCTATGCGGGTTTTGAAGGCTACAGGCATGCCGATTTTGAAGATAATAGCTTCGGGAAATTTTCAGTAGGATCTCAAATCTATCAAATTAAGTTTTTTGCTCCCGAAATTGGTTTCGATTATGGGGGAGGCACACTCCCAGAAAGAACTGTTTTTGGTGAAGATTTTACTATTCAAGATCCAAGAAAGGGGCTTTTGAGGCAACGGTTTAAATTTTCAGTATTCACCTTAAACCCGAAGCTTAAATTTGGTGAAGAAGATGCCTATATTACTTTTTCTCCAAAATATCATATAGGCAGGTTAATAGGCGAAGCGGCTTACCTGGAGTATAAAGGTGATAATAATCGCTACATAGGTGTGAAAGAAAGCGAAAAATCTAAAGTCGATATCTCATTTTGGAGTTTTGCTATTGGCTTTGAAGGTATTCAGATTTCTCCAAAATACTGGTTTGGTCTTTCCATTCATTATACGTTGGTAAATGCCAACGATGTCTGGGATGCCATGGAGTTTTCAACCGAAGATGCATTTATACAGTCAGCTTCAACTTCTACAATAGGTTTGGGTTTTCGCTTTTATTATAACCCTTTTGCTTCCAAAAACGATTAAACTATTAGATTTCCCATGGTAATTATTTACAAAATAACCTGCTAAATTTTAGAAATGCGTAATTGGTTTGCTTTTCGGCAAATTCATAACAAATAAAACCTTTTTCTAAGATTCCTTTAAAGACTTTCCTTTAGAAAACCATTTCGTGTTTTCATAATGTTATAAATGCTTTAAAACTACCTGTTTCGCTCGCTATTTTGGGCTTCAATTTGTATCTTGCATTTAAATCAATTAACTAATTATAGAACATTATGAGTGTAATAATAAATATTCACGCCCGTCAGATTTTCGACTCAAGAGGAAATCCAACCGTAGAAGTAGATGTTTTAACCGAAAATGGAATTTTAGGAAGAGCAGCAGTGCCTTCTGGAGCTTCTACCGGTGAGCACGAAGCTGTAGAACTTCGTGATGGTGGCGATGACTATATGGGGAAAGGCGTTACTAAAGCTGTAGAGAATGTAAATGATGTAATTGCTGAAGAATTATTAGGTTATTCTGTTTTTGAACAGAACCTTATAGACAAAGCAATGATAGAGATAGATGGTACCCCAAATAAAGCTAAGCTGGGAGCAAACGCTATTTTAGGTGTTTCTCTTGCTGTGGCTAAAGCTGCTGCTAACGAACTTGGCTTGCCATTGTATCGTTATATAGGCGGGGTAAGCGCTAATACGCTTCCTGTACCCATGATGAATATCATTAACGGTGGTTCGCATAGTGATGCGCCTATTGCTTTCCAGGAGTTTATGGTAATGCCGGTAAAAGCCGAAAGCTTTTCTCACGCATTAAAAATGGGAACCGAAATTTTCCATCATTTGAAAAAAGTTCTACACGATCGTGGTTTAAGCACAGCTGTTGGAGATGAAGGTGGTTTCGCGCCAAAGTTAGATGGAACTGAAGATGCTTTAGAAACAATTCTTAAAGCTATAAAGAATGCCGGTTATAAGGGTGGCGACGATGTGATGATCGCTCTGGATTGTGCTGCAGCTGAATTCTATGAAAATGGAAAATACGACTATAAGAAATTTGAAGGTGAAGGCGGAAAAATAAGATCTAGCGAAGAACAGGCAGAGTATCTTGCAGAACTTTCTTCTAAATATCCAATTATTTCTATTGAAGATGGAATGGATGAGAACGACTGGGATGGTTGGAAAGCCTTAACCGATAAAATTGGAGACAAAGTTCAATTGGTTGGGGATGATCTTTTTGTTACTAATGTAGAAAGACTTTCTAGAGGAATTGAGGAAGGAATTGCTAACTCTATCCTTATTAAAGTAAATCAAATTGGTACACTAACAGAAACTATTGCTGCAGTAAATATGGCGCATAATGCCGGCTTTACTTCAGTAATGTCTCACCGTTCTGGAGAGACCGAAGATAATACCATTGCTGATCTTGCTGTAGCTTTAAATACCGGGCAGATCAAAACCGGTTCAGCTTCAAGAAGTGACCGTATGGCAAAATACAATCAGTTAATTAGAATTGAAGAAGAATTAGGTGAAGTTGCTTATTTTCCGAAGCGCAAAGCCTTTAAAATCTAATTATTGATTTAAACAAAAAACGGGATCCCTTTTGAAGAAATATCAAAAGGGATTTTTTTTGAAGATAATTCTGCAAAAATCCGCTCAAAATCCCCTCTTACAATGAAAATCTTATCAATGCTTAACGGAAAATTAACAGTAGATTTCTTAAATTAGCAACTCTCGAAACTAAGTTAAATCAAAGTATATAAATTTAAGATATGTCAAAAGCGACGATTGAAATAAATGGGAAGAAATACGAATTTCCTGTTGTAGAAGGTACAGAAAATGAACAGGGGATTGATATAAAGACACTGCGGGCTGAAGCAGGTGTTATTACCCTGGATCGTGGATATAAAAATACAGGTAGCTGTGAGAGCGCTATTACTTTTCTTAATGGAGAAGAAGGAGTGCTTCGTTACCGAGGATATTCTATTGAGTCCTTAGCAGAAAAAGCTGATTTCCTTGAAGTAGCTTACTTGCTTATTTTTGGGGAATTACCGACCAGAACCCAATTAGATAAGTTTTATGCAGATATAAAAGAAGAATCTACGGTAGATGAGGAAATGAAAAAAATCCTTGACGGTTTTCCAAAATCGGCGCACCCAATGGGCGTCCTTTCTTCTTTAACCAGTGCACTTATAGCATTTAATCCAAATTCAGTTAATGTTGAATCTGAAGAAGATATGTATAAAGCTATAGTGAAGCTTCTTGGTAAATTCCCGGTTCTTGCAGCCTGGACACTTCGAAAGAAAAACAGCCTTCCGTTAAACTATGGAGATGATTCACTTGGTTATGTAGAGAACCTACACAAAATGATGTTCGAAAAACCAGGAAAAAGCTACAGCGTAGATAAAGCGGTAATCGATGCGTTAGATAAATTATTAATTCTCCACGCCGATCACGAACAAAACTGTTCTACCTCTACGGTAAGAATGGTAGGTTCTTCTCACGCAGGTCTTTTTGCTTCAATTTCAGCCGGAATTTCTGCACTCTGGGGGCCACTTCACGGTGGTGCTAACCAGGCGGTAATAGAAATGTTGGAAAAAATTAAAGAAGATGGTGGCGATACTAAGAAGTTTATGGCAAAAGCTAAGGATAAGGAAGATCCTTTCCGCTTAATGGGCTTTGGTCACCGGGTGTATAAAAACTTTGATCCACGAGCTAAAATCATCAAGAAATCTGCAGATGATGTTCTTGGCCAACTTGGTGTAGATGATCCTGTTCTGGATATTGCAAAAGGTCTTGAGAAAGAAGCTCTGGAAGATCAATATTTCGTAGATAGAAAGTTGTATCCAAACGTAGATTTCTATTCAGGAATTATTTACCGTGCCCTGGGTATTCCAGTAGAAATGTTTACCGTAATGTTTGCACTTGGTAGACTTCCTGGTTGGATCGCACAATGGAGAGAAATGAGATTGATGAAAGAGCCAATTGGGCGTCCACGTCAAATTTACACTGGAGCAAACCTACGTGAATTCAAAGAAGTTGAAAAGAGATAAGAAACTATCTCACAAAATAATAAATCTGGAAAAAGCTTCATCATCGTATGAAGCTTTTTCTATATTTGGTGAAAATTTTACTTGTGAAATTGAATATAAGAAATGAAACCTCGCGTCTTAAAGCGGTGGTTTTAGGTACAGCAGAAAGCAATGGTCCCGAACCTTCTTTAGAGGAGGCTTATGATCCAAAATCAGCCGAATTTATTAGAATGGGATCATATCCTACAGAAGAGGATATGACAGCTGAAATGGAGGCCGTAGCCAAGGTACTGGAGAAATATAATGTTCAGGTTTTTAGGCCAAAAATTATAAAAGATTATAACCAGATTTTTACTCGGGATATCGCTTTTGTGATCGACGATAAATTTATAAAATCGAATATTTTACCAGATCGGGAGCAGGAAATTGAAGCTATTAGCCACGTTATTGAAAAAATAGATTCTTCAAAAGTTTTACAGTTACCCGAAGAAGCTCATATCGAAGGGGGAGATGTAATGCCTTTTGGAGATTATATTTTAGTAGGAACCTACCGCGGCGCCGACTATAAAGATTATATCACCGCGCGAACTAACGTGCAGGCAGTAGAAGCTTTGCAGGAATTATTTCCTAATAAAAAAGTAGTTTCTTTCAATTTGAAGAAGTCAAATACTGAGCCTCGTGATAATGCCCTGCATTTAGATTGCTGTTTTCAGCCTGTTGGAAAAGGCAAAGCCATTATTCATAGAAACGGTTTTTTGGAAGAGGAAGAATATAACTGGTTGGTAAATTTGTTCGGAAAAGAGAATGTTTTCGAAATTTCTCGTGATGAAATGTACTATATGAATTCCAATATCTTTTCTATTGCGGAAGATGTAGTGATTTCAGAAAAGAATTTTACGAGATTAAATGCCTGGATGAGGGAACAGGGCATTACTGTTGAAGAAGTTCCTTATGCTGAAATTTCTAAGCAGGAAGGACTCTTGCGTTGTTCAACCTTACCTTTAATTAGAGAATAGATTATGAGACAAATTACAGATACGATTTTGATGGTGCGCCCGGTGGCGTTTAGAATGAACGAGCAAACGGCGGTAAATAACTATTTTCAAAAAGATCTTACGGCCGATAATGTAAATGAGCGTGCCCAGGCTGAATTTGATGAATTTGCCTCAAAGCTTAAGAAAGTTGGGGTAAACGTTATTGTGGTAGATGATAAGCTGGAAGATGATTCCCCAGATTCTATTTTTCCTAATAACTGGGTTTCTTTTCATGAAAATGGAGATATTGGTCTTTATCCAATGTTTGCTGAAAACCGCAGAAAAGAAAGAAGATTAGAATATTTTGCCAGGCTTGAAGAGGAAGGTTTTAAAATAAAAAATATTGTAGATTATACCGAAGCCGAGGAGCATGATATCTTCCTGGAAGGTACTGGTAGTTTATTACTTGATAGAAAAAATCGTAAAGCTTATTGCGCTTTATCACCTCGGGCTGACGAAGAACTAGTGATTGAGTTTTGTGAGGATTTCGAATTTACTCCGGTAATTTTTAATGCTAATCAAAGTGTAGGTGGGAAAAGAAAGGCCATTTACCATACCAATGTGATGATGTGTCTGGCAGAAAACTTTGCTGTTATTTGCCTGGATACTATAGATAATAATAAAGAGCGTAAAAATGTATTGAAGCATTTAAAAGATGATGGTAAAGAAGTTATTACGATCTCTGAACCACAAATGCACGAATTTGCCGGTAATATGCTTCAGGTGCAAGGAAAAGATAGTAAGTTTCTTGTAATGAGTGCTCGTGCCCACGGTAGCTTAAACGAAGATCAGATCAGTAAAATTGAAAAGCATTCTGAAATTTTAAGTAGCGACCTTCACGTAATAGAAACTTGTGGAGGCGGTAGCGCCCGCTGCATGATGGCTGAAGTTTTCTTACCAAAAGCTTAGTTTTACATATTTTTCAGACAAAATAATTAAAGATTTTCGTCAAGCTGAATTTATTTCAGCTTCTAACTTGATGGAGAGTATAAACAACTTAGATCTCCGAATAAATTTCGGAGCAGGCTCTGAAATAAGTTTAGGATGACGATTCTGAAGTTTCTACCTTTTTCTCTTACATCTGGCGATCGACGAAAGCAGCGATAGGGATGCAGAGATGGCTGCAGACCGGAGGGGATTTTAAAGATTTGATTCGTCAAGCTGAATTCATTTCAGCTTCTAACATAACTGGAAATTACATACAAGCTAGATCCCCGAAAAAAAATCGGGGCTGGCTCTGAAACAAGTTCAGGATAACGGTAGGGCAAATTAATACTTCTTGTACAAATCTCTGAGAAACAAAATCATAATTCCGGCAGTAAAAAAAGCAAAGGGAAGGGAGCTTATAATTAAGAATTTTTGCATTGCGGTAAGCACGTTACTATCTGGTTTTATGCTTCCAAGAATTAT
>DATFJA010000106.1:0-4474 GCA_035269545.1 Salegentibacter sp. | reverse complement strand
TTCGTTATACCCAAGTCTGTTTCTCCAAACAAGAGTATCTGGCACGGCACCATTATAAATATTTCGGAAGTTTTCCTGTGTAGGAGGGAAGACCTTTTTTAACCAGTCAAGGTATTCCATATACATCATATTGGTAACTTCGGTTTCGTCCATATAAAAGGACTGAACATGTTGTTGGGTTGGAGTATTATTCCAATCGTGCATAACATCATCCTGCACCTGTCCCATAGTAAAGGTTCCACCCTCTACAAAAACCAGCCCGGGGCCGGCTTCCTGTTCTTTGTAATCTGTATTGTATTGAAATCCGCCTTCATCTGAATTAATGTCCCATCCGGTTGCTCTGGAGCTATCGTCATAGTCTCGGGAATTATTACAGCTTAGTAAACCAACGCTAAGCACGAGGGTTAAAAAGGCTCTAAAAGCAATATTGATTCTCATATTCATCATCTCTTTTGGTAGAAATATTAGGCTTTGCAATATAGTAATTAACGCTAAAAGTACAAGTTTATTTTATGTTGTCTACAAGGGTTCAATTTTCTTTAAAACCCTGATGACCTTAGGGCTTAGGATAGATTGAACTCTTTAAAAGTATCTTCCTGCCCATTTAATTTAATGTTAGCTTTGGCCAGAAAGCAGCAAAATTAAATGATTTTTATTTAACTGAAGGTTGCTGTGCTTAAAAAAGTGGTTAAAATACTCAACATACAATATTTAAGCCTTTATACAGTTATTATAAACCTACTCTTTTTATTTTGACTTTATAGTTGAGAAGTGTTTTCCAGCTGTGTCAATTAGATTAATTTAAAACTTAAGGTCTTTTCTTAACAAGATTATTAGTATATATTTGTTAATCATTAATTAATATGATGAAAAAAATTACAATTTTATTGTTTGCGTTTGTTTTAGTCTCTCAGTTTAAAATGAATGCCCAGGAAGAAAGGGATAGGGTTATAACTACTGCGGTTCCCTTTTTACTTGTTGCAGCAGATGCCCGGGCAGCCGGTATGGGCGACCAGGGAGTGGCTACTTCAACCGATGTGTTTTCCCAGCAGTGGAATCCTGCGAAATATGCTTTTGCTACCAGCGAACATGGAATAGGTTTTTCCTATACACCTTATTTAAGTGATATTGTTAATGATATCTTTCTTGGTAATATTAGTTATTACCAACGAGTTGGTAATAGAGGTGCTTTTGCTTCCAGTTTACGATATTTTAGCTTGGGAAGTATAGAAAGACGTTCTACTATCGAACAGGCTCCTTTAGTTGTAAATCCGAATGAGCTAACTTTTGATCTTTCATATTCTCTACAATTGAGTGAAAATATTGCGATGGCTGTTGCCGGCCGTTATTTACGCTCAGATCTTGGTTTGCAAGATGAAGAAGATTTGGGTGCGGCTAACAGTTTTGGGGTAGATGTTGCTGCTTTTTATCGCAGTGATCAGTTAACTTTTTCCGGTTTTGATGGAGTTTGGAGAGCAGGTGCCAATATCTCTAATATTGGTCCTAAAATGAAATATGAAGATGCCGGCCAGGAAAATTTTATTCCTACCAATTTAAAAGTAGGAGGAGGTTTCGACTTTATATTCGATATTGAAAACCGTTTAGGTGCTTATGTTGAATTTAATAAGCTTTTAGTACCAACTCCTAAAGATTTTAATGATGACGGTGAAATTGATGCAGAAGATGATGCTGAATATAATGATATAGGTGCTATAGAAGGAATTTTCACATCTTTTGGGGATGCACCCGGCGGTTTTAGTGAAGAACTCAGGGAAGTCACCTGGGCGCTGGGAGCCGAATATATGTACCGTGAAGCATTTGCATTTCGTGCGGGTTATTTTAGTGAAAGTCTAACCAAAGGATCCAGGAGATTTGCTTCTTTTGGAGCAGGCTTTAAATACGAGCAGGTTAATATAGATATTTCTTATTTGTTTTCCACCTCTCCGGTTCCAAGTCCTTTAGAAGGAACCTTGCGTTTTGGATTAACATTTAACTTTGGAGATCAATTTGCGGCCTATTAATTTATTTTCTGAAATACCTTCTAATTTAATTTTTACTGCCTGAAAGGTTTCTATTATCTTTCCTTTCCAATATTTTTTTATATGAAACCATTTAAAGTCACCTCTAATTTTGAGGTATACGATTCTGTTGAAGAACTCCCAAGCGCTATTCAGGATTTAATGAAAGAAGCTGTTTTTGCTCGTGATAATGCCTATGCCCCGTATTCTCAATTTAAAGTTGGTGCTGCTCTGGCCTTAGATAATAAGGAAGTGGTAACCGGTAGCAATCAGGAAAACGCTTCTTATCCTTCCGGTTTATGTGCAGAGCGTACTGCAATTTATTATGCCGGTGCCAGGTATCCCGAATCACAAATCGAAAATATTGCTATTTCTGCCAGGTCTATGAAGCACGAGGTTAAAGCTCCTGTGCCACCCTGTGGTGCATGTAGACAGGCACTCGTAGAATATGAAGTGAAACAGGACGCTGAAATTGCTGTTTATTTTATGGGAGAGAGTGGCCAGGTTATGAAAGCAAACTCTATAAAAGATTTGTTACCTTTAATTTTCGATAATTCGGCCTTATAACGTTTTCGTTATTTTTGGCTAAAAACTGTTTTCCATTCTTATTGAAAATAGTATTTTTGTTATCCGCTTGGCAAACCCTATCTGTCTGGCCTAAAATTAATAAGTTAAATGAAGAAAGTAACAAAAGCCACGTATTTAAAGTGGTACGAGGATATGCTGTTTTGGCGTAAATTTGAAGACAAACTTGCGCAGGTTTATATTCAGCAGAAAGTAAGAGGTTTTTTGCATTTGTATAATGGGCAGGAAGCTATTCTGGCGGGAGCCCTTCATGTGATGGACCTGGAAAAGGATAAAATGATTACTGCTTATCGTAACCACGTGCAGCCAATTGGTTTAGGGGTAGATCCTAAGCGTGTTATGGCAGAGCTTTACGGTAAAGGAACCGGTACTTCTCAAGGTCTTGGTGGTTCTATGCATATTTTCTCTAAAGAACATAATTTTTATGGAGGTCACGGTATTGTAGGTGGGCAAATTCCACTTGGTGCCGGGCTTGCTTTTGCAGATAAATACTTTAAGCGTGACGCGGTAACTCTTACCTTTATGGGAGATGGTGCAGCAAGGCAGGGTTCTCTTCATGAGACTTTGAATATGGCCGTTAAATGGAATTTACCGGTAGTTTTCTGTGTAGAGAATAATGGGTATGCAATGGGAACATCTGTAGCCAGAACTGCTAAGGGAACAGATATTTGGAAACTTGGTAATGGTTACGAAATGCCTTGTGGTCCTGTAGATGCTATGGATCCTATTAAAGTTGCTGAAGCTTTGGACGAGGCGATTAAAAGAGCCAGAAAAGGTGACGGGCCTACATTTTTAGAATTGAAAACGTACCGTTATCGTGGGCACTCTATGAGTGATGCTCAAAAATATAGAACAAAAGAAGAAGTTGCTGAATATCAGGAATTAGATCCAATCACTAAGGTGTTGAATGTAATTAAAGATAAAAAGTATGCTTCAGAAGATGAAATAAAAGAAATCAACAAGCGCGTTAAAGATAAGGTTTCTGAATGTGAGAAGTTCGCAGAAGAATCAGATTTCCCTGATAAGAACGTGATGTATGATGTTGTTTACGAACAGGAAGATTATCCGTTTTTAGCACATAAACCTCAGTAAATTATGGCAGAAGTAATAAATATGCCGCGTTTGAGCGACACCATGGAAGAAGGTGTGGTTGCAAAGTGGTTGAAGCAAAAAGGTGATAAAATTGAAGAGGGTGATATCCTTGCTGAAATTGAAACCGATAAAGCTACGATGGAGTTTGAGTCTTTTTACGAAGGTACTCTTCTCCATATAGGAATCGAGGAGGGAGAAACCGCTCCCGTAGATACCTTGCTTGCTATTATTGGAGAAGAAGGTGAGGACATTTCAGAATTACTGAAAGGTGGCGGAGATTCAGATAAAGACGACAAAGAAGATAAAAAAGAGGAGTCAGGTTCTGATAAAGAAGATGCCGAAGATGAAACTGATGGCGAAAATGGTGAAATTCCGGAAGGCGTAGAAATTATTACGATGCCTCGTCTTAGTGATACAATGGAAGAAGGTACTGTTGCTTCCTGGCTGAAAAAAGAAGGTGATAAAGTTGAAGAAGGAGACATTCTTGCTGAGATTGAAACCGATAAGGCTACCATGGAATTCGAATCTTTTTACGAAGGAACTTTATTGAAAATTGGTCTGGAAGAAGGCGAGACTGCAAAAGTTGATAGTCTTTTAGCTATTATTGGACCAGAAGGGACAGATGTTTCTAATGTTTCGGTGGACGGAAAGTCTAACAAGAAAGCTTCAGAAAAATCAGAGAAAAAAGAAGATAAGTCTGAAGAAAAAGAAAGTAATTCTTCAGAAAAGAAATCTTCAGATTCATCCAAAGAAGGCGGAAGAATATTTGCTTCTCCACT
>DATFJA010000105.1:0-2215 GCA_035269545.1 Salegentibacter sp. | reverse complement strand
TTTCAGCATCTAACAAGAAGAAACATACAAACGTACATCTAAAGATGTTTTCTTAGGCTTCCGCTTTCAAAACCTGCTTTCTATATTTTTCTGCATAAAACGCTATCAATAACAATTGCAAAGAATGATAGATCATTATAGGCAGAAGTAAAAGTCCTGTATTTGCTGAATTTCCGAAGATTACTTTTACCATTACAGAGCCGTGAACCAGGGATTTTTTAGTGCCGCAAAATTGAGCGGTTATCTTGTCTTTTAAATTGAAACCTAAAAAATTACAGAGTAATCCGAGTCCAAAATAAACCACAAAAAACAATAGAATAACGATACCAGTTAATTTTATTAAATCCTGGCTATTTACGCTGCTAAATATATTGGAAGAGAATGAGTTACTAAAGCTGGAGTAAACAATTAATATAATTGTTGTTTTGTCTAGTAAGCCTAATTTTTTGCTGTGTTTTCGGGCAAAATCACCAAGAAATTTCTGCAGTATTAATCCCAGAATTAACGGAATAATTATCTGCCAGCATAATTTTATAAGTACATCTAAAAATCCAAAATCGGCGCTTCCACTTAGAAAAAAACTCAACCAAATGGGTGTTGCAACTATCCCGATGAGTCCCGAAAGGCTGGCGTTAAAAATAGCGGCTGGCAGATTTCCTTTAGCCAATGAAACCATAACTATGGAAGACGAAACCGTAGAAGGAAGGGTTCCCAAGAAAAATAAAGCGATCCAAAGCTCTGAACCCGTTCCATTTTCAAAAAACGGTAAGAAAAGAAGCGTTAGTAATGGGAACACGAGAAAGGTGGTCAACTGGATTACAATGTGAACCTTGTAATTTAAAAAGCCTAATTTAAATTCTGCCGGAGATAATTTCAGTCCGTAGAAAAAGAAAATAAAACCAATCCCAATATCAGTGATGGTTTTGAGCGGAAAGAGCACAATTCCTTCAGGAAATAAATAAGCGATGATTATCGCTAAAAAGATTGCCGCTATAAACCCGTTAAACTTCAATTGCTAATTTACTTTTCAATTTTCACCTTATAATTCTCCAGTAAATGCACATATTCTTCTGAAGAAAAATCGGTTTCATGAAATTCCTTTTTCCGGTTCATTTTCATCTCATTACGTTTTATACTTTTTGCAAATCGACGAATATCATCATTGTTGATTAGGATTAACCCTGGAACCTGTAGAGATTTTCCGTCTTCATCTTTAGCTACCATGGTGAAATAAGAAGAGTTGCAATGTTTTATCGCGCCGGTTCTAATATTTTCGGCTTCTACTCTAATTCCAATAACCATAGAACTATTGCCTACGTAATTTACTGAAGCCTTCATAGTTACCAATTCGCCAATTTCAATGGGTTTTAGAAAATCTACAGTATCTACACTAGCGGTTACACAATAAGCGCCAGAATGCTTAGATGCACAGGCAAATGCAATACGGTCCATAAGCGATAGTACATAACCTCCGTGAATCTTCCCGTTGAAATTTGAATGAGAAGGCAGCATTAATTCTGAAATGTCTACCTGTGAATCTTTTACTTCTTTAAAATGAGTCATAGTTTATCTGTCTCTAAAGTGAGGGGATTGGGCTTCTTCCACTTCCGTTATAAAATATTTGGTGTCACCCCAAAAGAAAAAGGTGGTGTAACGTTCCATATATTTCAACCTTACGTAATTGCCTTCGTTTTCCTGCAAGGCTTCAATAGCTTCCTGGTTATTGTCTAAAACTGAAAATTGAAAGATTTGCGCACCACTAATTCCCTGGCTAATTTCGCCTTCCCAGGTTTTTGAAACGACTCCTTTTTTACTGAATTTTATAAGTTCACCACTTCTAGTACCTTCGCTATAAGGTACAAAATAGATAAAGGCAAACCAGGCGATAAAAAGTAATACTATTACTCCTAAAATGCCAAAAAGCGTTTTTTTCATATTTATTTAATTATAAATTTTTTGAACAAATTTTTCTATTTTCGAAGGTTCAAGCCAACGAGTAACAATAACAAGTTTTTCTTTACGGTCTACAATAATAAAATTTCCGCCAAACCCTGCAGCATAATAAATATCTTTGTCTATATTTTCCCATTGTCTTGGTCCATCAACATTGAGCCACCACATATAACCGTAATTTTGATTTGGAATAGAAGGCTGTACTGCTTCTTCAATAAGTTTTTCTGAAATCAATTGTTTGCCATCCCAGTTTCCGTTATTC
>DATFJA010000104.1:0-17983 GCA_035269545.1 Salegentibacter sp. | reverse complement strand
CTACATTCTCAGCTTTTAGGTCGTAAGCTTTAAAATCTCCGGAACCTGTAACCTTGCAATCAAATTCTCGGGCTTGTCCTGATAGAAGAATATCACCAGAACCGGTTACTTGACCTGAGAGGTCTTCTGTATCCAATTCTAACCTTATGTCACCGGACCCAGTTACTTTAGTGCTAAACTTTTTCGCTTTTATTTTGGAGGTATTCCAAATATCGCCAGAACCTGTTACTTCTACGGCAGCTAAATCTCTAAAGGGAACAGTTATTTTAATACCGTTATTTCTGGAAGGTTTTAAATTATATCCCTTTTCTACTGAAATTTTTAAGGTACCGCCGTTTATTTCGGTAGTAATAAATTCTTGCAGGTTACTTTCAGCTTCTACGGTTAAATTACCTTCTTTTCCAGGAACCAGTTCAACATCCATAGAACCTATTAGCGAGATCCCATCATAATCATCAGTGCTTCGTTTTTCTGAGGTCATATCTCCATTACCTCTTACGGTTTCATTGCTTTTCCACCATTGACATTGGGCGGGAGTAGTTGCGATTAATGATACAGCTAATATTAAGAATAGATTTTTCATCGTTTTGTGTTTTTTGATTGATAAATTTTTTAGTTTTTATTAAAAGTTACATTTCCATAATTAGTGTTGATGTAAATAGTGTTTCCACTATTTTCCTGCAGGTGGTATCCTTCATAGCGTTTGCTGGTGTTTTCATCGTGACGTTTTCTGATCTCCAATTCTTCCAGGCCTTTCGCGTTTCCGTAAGAAGATTTTATGGTGAAATTAAAAGGATGTTCATTGTCGTATCCCAGTTTTATTCCGGCATAATCGGTGCTTATTTCTACCTTAGAAACTCCTTTTATAATTTTCTCAATACTTGCAGAGCCATAATCTAAATTGAGATCTAAGGATTCAAAAACACGCCCTATTTTCGTACTTAGGTAATCGCCGTTTCCAACAATTCTTTTTGCTTTTTCAATGGTAATACTACCATAGTCACAATTAAAATCAAGCTGGGCTACTTTCTTAATTCTGGAATCGGTATAATCGGCATTTACATTTAATTTTCCGGCCTCTTCAATTTCGTATCCGCTGTAATCGGCATTTATTTCAGCATTCTTTACATAACCTATGTGGCTGTTTCGGGTATAGTCAAAATTTAACTGGTTCGAGTTCCCTCTTAATTCACCAATATCTACTTTACCGTAATCGCAGTTAATTTTAGCGTTACCTAACAGCCGGTCTATATAAATTCCGCCGTAATCATTTCTAATATCAACACTGTGTTTTTCCGGAGCTCTAATCACATAATTAATCTCCATATTTACATTGTTAGAACTATTAAAAAGCGAGCTCCACCAGGATTGTTCTTCTCTTTTAAAATGGGTTTTCGCACTCACACCTGAAGAAGACTGATTGAATTCTATATTAATTTCATCTAACTTCTTTTGTACTTTTTCCTCATCGTTGCCATTGGTTTTTATATTCACTTCTATCACCACTTTATTTTGGTTCCAGGTAGAAATATCTACATTTCCATAGCTGTTATTGATCATTAGCATATCAGTAGCGCTTACATTGTAAGACTTTGTGACTTTTTTAGTCTTGGTATGCCGGCCGTTTAAATCACCGTTGCTATAACTTAACGCCGGAATTAATAGCGTTAGCATTATGATGTTAAATATAGTTTTCATTGCTTTGATTTTTTAGGGATTTAATATTTTCTATTTGATTGAGTACTTGTTTTAAGAGATCTATTCTTTGCTGAAAATTGGAAATCATCGCATAAATTACGCGTTTATCCTGTCCGCTATTTCGCAAGTCTTTTTGAAGTTTTTCATATTCTGTTTCCAATTTTTCAAGCTGAATTAAAGCATCTTTTACTATGGCTTCAGTTCCAGGAACATTTTCAGCTTTTAAGGTTTCAAGTTCGGTTTCGATAAGCTGGGTATAAAACTGCTTCGTTTCTTTCATTTGAGGAGAAACATTGGCTAAATCACCCTGATTCTTAAAGGAGTTTTCGTTGAAAAATCCTGCAAAAACTATAAAAGCGATAGCAAGTATAGCAGCTACCGAAAGCATCGGTGCCCATAAGCCCCGAATACGTGAGCCTTTATCTAATTTTTTAGACTGGCTGTTTTGTTCTTCCAGCTTTTCCAGAAACCTTTTTTTATGGCCAGTTGCCGGTTCCTTATTATCGAAATCCAGCTCCTTAAAAAGCTTGTTTATATTATTATTTTCCATCTTTTAGCAATTTTTTTCTTAGACTTTCTTTAGCCCGGGAGATCGTTGTTCGGCAATTTGCATAACTGAGGTTTAAAATCTCACCAATCTCATCGTAATCGTAACCTTCTATTAAGTGTAGCGTTAAAGCAACACGATAATTTTCTTTAAGCGTATGAAGTGTTTTTAAAATTTTCTCTACTTTTTCATTTTTAGAATCTTTATCAAGGATAATTCCTTCACTATCATCTGCTTCGTTTTTCAACTCATCATTATAGACTACCTCATTTAATTTTACTTTATGGTTAAAAGAATTAATACTTAAATTCACTACAATCCTTTTTAACCAGGCTCCAAAAGTGGAAACTTCTTTTAAAGTGTTTATTTTAGAAAAAGCCTTTAAAAATGCTTCCTGCATGATATCTTCTGCTTCAGCGGTATCTTTCACAATTCGTAAGGATGTGTTGTACATTGCTCTATAATAGCGCTCATACACTTCCATTTGAGCCCTTTGATCGCCTTTTTGGCAACGTGCAATTAGATCATTAATATGTGTGATGGTTGGTGTCAATTAAAAAACTATCTAGTTTCTATAATAAAGATAGCTTTGATTTTGATTTGTTACAGTTTTGAGAAAAAAAATATAAAAAAGATGGTGGCACAGGAATTGACTACTTCTAGTAGAAATTGCATAAAAAGCCGCTTAGAATACTAAGCTCAAGGCTTTACCGAAAAAGAAAATTTTAAGAACCATAAACTGTTTGTGACAGTTTGACCTAAAATAAATTATGGCTAAAACGAAATTAACAAGTTTTGACAGTTTGTCATTGCAAGATATAGATCAGGACGCAGATTTAATTCCTTTAATGACGCCTGAAGACGAAGAGGAAATAAATCGAGAAGAACTACCTGAAACTTTACCAATTCTTCCATTAAGAAATACCGTATTGTTTCCTGGTGTAGTAATTCCTATTACCGCTGGGAGAGATACATCTATCAAATTGATTAATGAAGCGAATAATGATTCCAAAATTATTGGAGTTGTTGCTCAAAAAGATGAGGAAGTTGAAAATCCTAAGGCAAAAGATATTTACCGTACCGGTGTGGTTGCACGTATATTAAGAGTGCTGAAAATGCCCGATGGAAATACTACGGTTATTATCCAGGGTAAGAAGCGTTTTGAAATAGACGAGATCGTAAAAGAAGAACCTTACTTAACTGCAAGTATAAAAGAAGTTCCAGAAGCAAGGCCTGAGGTTGACAACAAAGAATTTCCTGCTATTATAGATTCTATAAAGGAACTTGCGCTTCAAATAATAAAGGGAAGTCCGAATATTCCAAGTGAAGCTTCTTTCGCTATTAAGAATATTGAGAGCTCTTCTTTCCTTATTAATTTTGTTTCGTCTAATATGAATCTTGCAGTAGAAGACAAGCAAAATTTACTGGAAACAAACGATCTTAATGAACGCGCCCTCGCCACTTTAAGGCATATGAATGTTGAGTTTCAAAAGCTGGAACTTAAGAACGACATTCAGAGCAAGGTGCAAAGCGATATGAGCCAGCAGCAGCGTGAATATTTTCTTCATCAACAAATGAAAACCATCCAGGAAGAACTTGGAGGCGTTTCGCAGGAAGATGAACTTGAAGAAATGAAGCAACGCGCCAGGAAGAAAAAATGGGGCGAAAAAGTTCAAAAGCATTTTGATAAAGAAATTTCCAAAATGCAAAGAATGAATCCGCAGGTGGCTGAATACTCCATTCAGAGAAACTATTTAGACTTGTTCTTAGACCTTCCCTGGAATGAATTCAGTAAGGATAAATTTGACTTAAAACGTGCGAAAAAAATACTTGATAGGGACCATTATGGCCTGGATGATGTAAAACGCCGAATTATAGAATATTTAGCAGTATTAAAACTGCGTAACGATATGAAGTCGCCAATACTTTGTCTTTACGGCCCTCCCGGAGTTGGTAAAACTTCCCTTGGTAAATCTATGGCGGAAGCTCTTGGAAGAGAGTATGTGAGAATTTCTCTTGGAGGTTTAAGAGACGAAGCTGAAATACGTGGACATAGAAAAACCTATATTGGTGCGATGCCGGGTAGAATAATTCAATCCCTTAAAAAAGCTGGGACAAGCAATCCTGTTTTTGTCTTAGATGAAATTGATAAATTAAGCATGGGTCACGCCGGGGATCCTTCTTCTGCATTATTAGAAGTATTGGATCCTGAACAAAACAGTGAATTCCACGATAACTTCCTGGAAATGGGCTTTGACCTATCTAAAGTAATGTTCGTGGCTACGGCAAATACTCTAAATACCATTCAGCCTGCACTTAGAGATCGAATGGAAATTATAAACGTTACCGGTTACACCATTGAGGAGAAGGTAGAGATTGCCAAGCAACACTTACTTCCGAAGCAATTAAAAGAACATGGGCTTACAAAAGAACATATCAAAATTGCCAAGCCTCAATTGGAGAAAATAGTCGAAGGTTATACAAGAGAATCTGGGGTTCGTGGATTGGAGAAGCAGATCGCAAAAATGGTGCGTCATGCGGCCAAAAATATTGCGATGGAAGAAGATTACAATGTTAAAGTAACTAACGAAGATATTATAGACGTGTTGGGTAGTCCAAGACTGGAGCGCGATAAATACGAAAACAATGAAGTTGCGGGTGTGGTTACAGGTTTGGCCTGGACACAAGTTGGCGGCGATATTCTATTTATTGAATCGATACTTTCTAAAGGAAAAGGAAATCTGAATATTACAGGAAACCTTGGTAAAGTGATGAAAGAATCGGCCACCATTGCTATGGAATATATGAAATCTAACGCCGAAGAACTTGGCTTAGATCCTTCTATATTTGAAAAATATAATGTTCATATTCACGTGCCGGAAGGTGCAACGCCAAAAGATGGGCCGAGTGCCGGGATAACAATGCTTACCTCTTTAGTTTCATTATTTACCCAACGCAAAGTGAAGAAAAGTATCGCGATGACCGGGGAAATCACCCTTAGAGGGAAAGTGCTTCCGGTAGGAGGAATAAAAGAAAAAATTCTCGCAGCCAAACGTGCTCGCATTAAAGAGATTATTCTTTGTAAAGAGAATGAACGTGATATAAAAGAGATCAAAGAAGATTATTTAAAAGGACTTACTTTTCATTATGTAAATGATATGAGTGAAGTTATTGATCTTGCGATCACCAAGCAAAAGGTGAAAAACGCCAAGACTCTATAATTAATATAGAAGCTGTCTGGAAAGTCCAGTTATCGTCAACCTGAACCGGTTTCAGGTTCTAACATGATAGAGATTATCACCTTGTTAGATTCTGTAATAATCCCGAAGCTTCGGGACAGAATGACGTTTAATTAAAAGGGCTTTTTAGACAGCTTTTTTAATTTACAGCCAAAGTTTCAGGGAAAGTAAAGCTTTATCTAATTTTGCCATCCATACAGAAAATAAATTATGAGTAAGAAAATAACGATTGCTATAGACGGGTATTCTTCAACCGGAAAAAGTACGGTAGCCAAACAACTTGCAGCAGAATTGGGTTACGTCTATGTAGATACCGGTGCTATGTATCGCGCAGTGACATTATACTTAATGCGCAAAATGTTGGTTAGTGATACTCATTTTGACGAGGAAGCCATCTTAAGGCATTTACCATTTATCAATATCAGTTTTGTTTTTAATGAAGAGGTCGGTTATGGAGAAGTTCATTTAAATAATGAGAATGTTGAGAAGGAAATTAGGTTGATGGAAGTTTCTCAGCAGGTGAGTAAAGTTGCTGCTGTGCCCGATGTTAGAAAAATGTTGGTTAAAATTCAGCAGGAAATTGGAAAAAATAAAGCAGTAGTTATGGATGGGCGTGATATAGGAACTGTGGTTTTCCCTGACGCCGATCTTAAATTATTTATGACCGCTTCTACCGAAAAACGTGCAGAACGCAGGTATGACGAATTAAAGGATCGCGGGGATGATATTAAATACGAAGATGTACTTACTAATGTAAAGGAACGTGATTACCTTGATACTACACGCGAAGACTCGCCTTTAGTTAAAGCTGAAGATGCTATAGAAATTGATAATTCAAATATGAATTTGGAGGAACAATTTGAAAAAGTATTAAAACTGGCCAAGGATAAAATTGAAGAATAAGCATTCTGTTTTTAAACTAATTAGGGTTTGAGAAAAGAAAAATAAGTTGTATTTTTGCAGCCCTTTTTGGCGAAGAATCGGAAATTCAAAAGGGATTGAAAATCAAAACCATAACTACTTCTGTGTTTTATTTGCTTAATTTTTCCGAAGAATACAGGATACAAATTTTTTATCAGCAATGGCTGAAGACAAAAAAAATCAGGACGTTCAGGACGAAAATCTGGAAGTTCAACCGGTAGCTGGAATGGCTACTTCATCGCAACCTGCTCCTTCTGAGCAACAGGAAAACCCTGAGAAATTTCTTGAAGAATTTAACTGGCACAATTATGAAGAGGGAATTGACCCAATTGATGATGAGAAGTTAGAAGAATTTGAGAAGTTAGTTGCAGAGAATTTCGTAGACACTTTAAATGACGAAGTTGTAACAGGAAAAGTAATTAATATTACAGATCGTGATGCAATTATTGACATTAACGCAAAAAGTGAAGGTGTTATTTCCCTTAACGAATTTCGTTACAATCCAGATCTTAAAGTTGGAGACGACGTTGAGGTTTTGATAGATGTTCGTGAAGATTCAACAGGACAATTAATTCTTTCTCACCGTAAAGCTCGTGTAATTCAGGCATGGGATCGTGTGAACAAAGCTCACGACGAAAGTCTTATCGTAAACGGTTTTGTTAAGTGCAGAACTAAAGGTGGTATGATCGTAGATGTATTTGGAATTGAGGCATTCTTGCCAGGTTCTCAAATAGACGTGAAGCCTATCCGTGATTACGATGCTTACGTAGGAAAAACAATGGAATTCAAAGTTGTGAAAATCAACCACGAATTCAAAAACGTTGTGGTTTCTCACAAAGCGCTTATTGAAGCCGATATCGAAGAACAGAAGAAAGAAATTATCGGTCAGCTTGAAAAAGGTCAGGTACTTGAAGGTACTGTTAAAAACATCACTTCTTACGGAGTATTTGTTGACCTTGGAGGAGTTGACGGACTTGTTCACATTACCGATCTTAGCTGGTCTCGTATCAACCATCCAAATGAGATCGTTGAGCTTGATCAAAAACTAAACGTGGTAATTCTTGACTTTGATGAAGCTAAAACAAGAATCCAACTTGGTCTTAAGCAATTAAGCAAACACCCATGGGAAGCTCTTGACGAAAACCTTAAGGTTGGAGACAAGGTAAAAGGTAAAGTAGTTGTAATCGCAGATTACGGTGCATTTATTGAAGTTGCCGATGGTGTTGAAGGTCTTATCCACGTTTCTGAAATGTCATGGAGCACGCACTTGCGTTCAGCTCAGGATTTCGTAAATGTTGGAGATGAGGTTGAAGCTCAAATCTTAACTTTAGATCGTGAAGACCGTAAAATGTCTCTTGGAATTAAGCAATTAACTCCAGACCCATGGACAGATATTACTACTAAATATCCTGTTGGTTCTAAACACAAAGGAATTGTACGTAACTTCACTAACTTTGGTGTATTCGTAGAATTAGAAGAAGGAATTGACGGACTTATCTATATCTCTGATCTTTCATGGACTAAGAAAATCAAGCACCCATCAGAATTTACTAATGTAGGTGATGAGCTTGAGGTTGTAGTTCTTGAATTAGACGTAGATGGTCGTAAGTTAAGCCTTGGTCACAAGCAGGTTGAAGATAACCCTTGGGATAAGTACGAAACTGAATTCGCTGTTGGTACTAAACACACAGCAGAGATTGCAGAGATCGTAGATAAAGGTGCGACTATAGACTTTAATGAAGATATCACTGCATTTGTTCCAACCAGACATCTTGAAAAAGAAGACGGTAACAAATTAACTAAAGGTGAATCTGCAGAGTTCCAGATCATTGAATTCAATAAAGAATTCAAGAGAGTGGTAGCTTCACATATGGCTATTCACAAAGAAGAAGAGCAGCAAATCGTTAAGCAAGCCGCTAAAAAAGCAGCAGCTTCGCAAAGCAAAGACAAAACCACTATTGGTGATGTTAACGCCGATCTTCAGGCTTTAAAAGATAAAATGGAAGGGAAGTAATTTTATTCCCGTGAAGACGGGAATTCCTAATATTTATCGTAAATAAAAACCTCCTTAGTTCACGCTAAGGAGGTTTTTTTGTTTAATTATGTATCTATGGAATATTGTTGTTTTTAATATGAAAACTATGAAAAGCCGGGATAACTTTGCTAAGCAAAAAATTGGAATTATTTATTCCTCTATAGATGGACAAACTCTTAAGATTTGCACAGAATTAAATGCTCTCTTCAAAGAGAAACAAATACAAACAGAACTTTTCTCGATTGATTCTTTTGATGCCGATTTATCTGAATTTCACACCTTGGTGATTGGAGCAAGTATTCGATATGGAAACCATAATAAGAAGGTTTCTAAATTCATTTTGAACAATAAAGAATATCTCAATAAAATAAGAACTGCTTTCTTTTCCGTTAACCTTGTAGCCAGGAACGAAGATAAAAACTCGGCTGATACAAATCCTTATCTAATTAAATTCCTGAAAAAAATCGAATGGAATCCTGATTTCGTAGGTGTATTTGCCGGAAAATTAGATTATAAATCCTACTCATTTATTGATAGGCTGTTGATTAAACTCATTATGAAATTAACCAATGGGCCAACGAAATCAGAAAAGCCAATAGAATTTACAGACTGGAAAAGAGTAGAGGCTTTTGGTCTACGAATATGTGAGGACTATCTAAGTACTAAGAACTCAATTTCCTAACCAAATCTTAGCCATTCCAGTCTCCAAATTTCCCATTTTGATAATCCTGAAAGGCCTGTTGAATTTCTTGTTGAGAGTTCATTACAAATGGTCCCTGAGCTACAATAGGTTCATTAAAAGGTACTGCGTGTCCAAAAAGTAAAATGCTTTCTTCCAGAGCTTCAATTTCTAGTTTCTCTCCATCGTTATTGAACTCTACCAGGTTATGTATTTTGGCTTCCCTGCCGTTTACCTTCAAATTTCCCTTGACTACATAAAAGAAAATATTTCTTTCCGAAGGAATCTCTACAGAATATTTACCGCCTTCAGCAAAATGCAGCGTAGCCATTTGAATGTCATTAAGAGGTTCAAAAGCACCTTTATTGTCTTCCCAGTTTCCCGAAACTGCGGCTAATTTTACTTTACCGTTATCTAAACTTAACTGCGGAATATCTTCTTCCTGAAGTCCTTTATAATTAGGTTCGGTCATTTTATGCTTTGCGGGCAGGTTTACCCAAAGTTGAAGAAGTTCCAGTTCGCCGCCGTTTCTTTTAAATTCATCTGAAGAAATTTCAGCGTGAATAAGTCCTTTCCCGGCAGTCATCCACTGCACACCTCCGGCTTTGATAACACTTTCCCAACCGCTACTGTCTTTATGGGTGAGATCCCCTTTCAGGATAAATGTTACCGTTTCAAATCCGCGGTGTGGGTGTGGCCCAAAAGGTAGCCCTTGATTATTCTCAGGATATTCCTGGTAACCGTGATGGTTTAAAAATAAAAACGGATCAATGTGATCTATTGAATTCGTTGGTAAGGCGCGATAGGTTACTAGATCGGCGATAGGGGAGCTTACCGCTTCATGGATTTTTTTAATACTTCTCATAAATTAATCAGGAATTTTAATTAAATACGAATTGATTTGCTAGTTTTAACTCATCTTCTGAAATGCTGTGCGGCTTGTTTTCGTAAATTTTCACTTCCGCCTTAGCGTTCATTTCCCGCAGAATTTCAACAGATTCTTCCACGCGTTCTACCGGAACGTGAGGGTCAGGATTTCCGGTGCCAATAAAAATTGGAGTGCCGTTAAAATCACCTGAATAATTTTCAGTATTAATTTTATCGCCAATAAGTCCGCCGGTGAAAGCAGCTACACCGCCAAATCTCTGAGCGTTTCGTGTTACAAATTCAAGGGTTAGACAAGCGCCTTGTGAAAACCCGGCAAAATAAATATTTTCTGGGGCAATACCGGTTTCTTTTATATCCTCCAACAATTCTTCTAACACTTTTAGGGCTGAAGAATAGGCTGGTTCATTTTGAGCCACAGCAGCTAAGAATGAATTTGGGTACCAGGTAAAGTCTGTAGCCTGTGGGGCTAAAATGGCAAAATCTGGGGTGTTTAAGTGGTCGGCTAAAGAAAGGAATTCCTTGGCACTACCACCACGGCCGTGAATTAAGATCAAAACTTTTTCTGCTTCCCTTAGTTCTGTGCCGGCTGTATATATCTCTTTTTTATGCATTTTAATATTTTTAATTTAAGATACTAAATACCATTAAAAAAGTCCCGAAAAACGGGACTTTTAAAACAACTTTTAGATTTGACTAGTTATCCGGATTACCCATCTTAACTTTCTTCTTTCTCTAGCGATTATCTGATTATGGTTTCGCATTAGAGAATTTTTAAAAAAACTAATCTTTTTTGGCTAAGACCGCTTTTTCTGAAAACTCTAATAAATCTATTTCCGGGTTACCATAAAGCTCTATTTCGCTACGATTTTTAGCAGTAAGGGTCAGTTTATCAAGAACTTCTATTTCATTTTTTGATTTACCTTCCGCAATAACTACAGCGGTTTTTGCGGTTAATCTTCTACCATCAAATTTACTTGAATGTTCTGCCCGCAGTTGTAAATCGTTTACTTCACCTTCAATTTTCGCATCTGCTTTTTCGTAAGTATCAACTTTAAATGTGGAGGCATTCACTAATGCTTCAATATCGCTCGAGCCATTTAGCTGAAAATAAGCATCTTCTGCAGTAAGATTTAGTTCTACCTCAGAATCTCCTTCATTAAAAAGATCGAATTTGGTAGCGGTAATGGTAAGGTAGACTTCCGCATCCTCTCTGCTGGAGACCTTAAGCTTTTCAGCGTAAAGTTCCCCTTCAGCTTCTAATTCTGTATTTCCTGATACAATTATTTTCTGAAGGTTTTCGGGATAAGTGATTACAATATCCTGGGATTTGCTCTTTCCTATTTTTTTACTGGGTTTAAGATATAGTGTGCGATCTATTACTTCCCCCCTTATTACGCTATGCAGGTTATCGTCAGTTTCCACTTCCATCATTGCTGTATTTCCTTTCTTGAGCTCTACTTCAAAATCTCCTGCTATTTCTATACTATGAAAGTCTGGTAACCGGTTTTTTTCAGTGGTAACATTTCCGCTTCCTTTTATTTTTTGGGCGCCACAGCTAAATAAAAGCATTGCGCTAAATATTAAGAGTACTTTTTTCATAAAACGATGTTTGAAACAAAGATAATAAAAAAGCCTCCAGACGGAGGCTTTTAATAATTGCTTAGCATTCATAGAAAGCTACAGTACATTTCCTGGTTAAGATTTGATGACATTCTATATAATCTTCAACCACTTTTTCATTCTCAACTACCGGTTCTCCCAGATTAAAAACAACCAATAGCACTTGCAAAATTAACTGTATCATAATTCATCATTTTCATTATCCTCTCTTCTTTCCTCAACCGGTTTCTTATCTACCGTTACCCCTCTACTATTAATTTGAATATTTACTTCCTCTTCACCTGAATTGATTCGGGCGTTAAAGTCACCGTCTTCATTCCATTCGTCTTCACTATCAGACTCCCATTCTTCAACAGGGCAATCTTCGCAAATAGCTTCATCTTCAGTAATCTTTAAAAACTTCTCCTCATCACCCGAAATTAGTATATCTCCCCAATAATCAGTATTCCTGTGAAATGTACTTGTATTTTCATCTGCAAAAAGGGTTGTGCCTTCTGGCAGGTATAGGGTAACTTTCACTTCCTGGTCCCTGTATTTATATTCTGTGGGTGAAGTGAAAAAGCCGTTAAGCATTAATTCATTTTCACTGAAACTTGTGCTATAAGCGATATTTTGAGCGCGCTTTTTTGCTTCTCTATAATCTTTCCCTTCTGCTGACTTCACTATTTCCATTTTTGCAAGGGAATCGTTAGTAGCTTTTACAATTAGCCTAACATCAGAACTATACAATACTTTTTCATCATTTTCATCGTATTTTATTTTGAAGTCAGTACTTCTATAAATACTGGAAGAATAATTAGAATCTCCCTGCATTCTAAGATAAAGCGTATCGTTGGCCGAAATAGGCAGCGTTTCGGTGATTATTTGTTCACCATCAAAGGCTCTGTTGGTTGCCTGCTGAATTCCTATTATTGATGCGCCACCAAGAGCAAGTATCCAAACCCCAAGTAGTACCAATTTAGCGGGAGTTCCTATAGATCTTAATCTGCCTACAAGGATTTTTAATCCTAAAACAAACAGGAAGAAAAAAGGAATACCTACAATTAAAAATCCTAATAGCCATAATAGCCATAGTGGCGCTCCACTCACGGCCATATCTACGTAACTGCTCCAGGGTGCATCTATAATTCCAAAGGTTCCAACTGTAAACAGTCCCACAAATAGGCTAATTAGTACAGAACCGGCAAGGATAATTAGAGCGATACCTATTAGTTTAACAAATACCTTTAAGATAAATGCTATAACATCTCCTATAGCGGTTGCTGCCGAGCTAGCCCCGGTCTTAGCCTGGTTGCCATACTTTTGGTAATCTACATCTTTTACTTTTCCCGTAACATTGTCAAAACCCTCACGAATTTTCTTTTCAATATTACTAATAGTTACCTCTTCGCCACGCATAGCCAGTTTATCGGCCGTGGTCTTAGCTTCGGGAACAAAAATCCAAAGGGCGATGTAAATAAGAATAAATGCTCCACTTGAAAAAATGGTTAATAAAATCCATAATAGTCGTACCCATATAAAATCTATTCCCAAATAGTGTCCCAGTCCTGAGGAAACACCACCAACATAAGAATGTTCGGTATCCCTAAACAACTGTTTACCTGAAGATTTTGTGGTTTTAGTATAAACCGGTTCGTCCTCAAAGATCTCTTCATCTACCATATAATCTTCGGGTTGCCCCATAATGGCGATTACTTCTTCTACCTCTTTCATGCCGATAACCTGACGGTCTTCTTTCTTCTTCTCATTGAAAAGTTCAGCAATACGTGCTTCAATATCAGCTATAATTTCTTCTTTTCCCTGAGTATTGGTAAAAGAACGTTTTATGGCGTCCAGATAATGTTGCAGTTTGGCATATGCATCTTCATCAATGTGAAAGAATATACCGGCAAGATTTATATTTACTGTCTTATTCATGATTCTTGTTTTTTTGAGTGGTTACAATGTTCACAGCGGTTTGCAGTTCGGTCCAGGTGCCGGTAAGCTCCTTTAGAAAGAGTTTTCCGGTATCGGTAAGGCCATAATACTTTCTGGGTGGTCCGCTGCTGGATTCTTCCCAGCGATAACTGAGTAATCCTGCATTTTTTAGCCTGGTTAATAGAGGGTAAATAGTGCCTTCAACCACCAGTAATTTGGCGTCTTTAAGAGTGTCTAGAATTTCTGCTACATAAGCATCTTCATCTTTTAATACCGAAAGAATGCAGTATTCCAGCACACCTTTACGCATTTGAGCCTTGGTGTTCTCTATCTTCATAACTTTTAATTTTTAGGGTTTTTAAACTGTTCATTTTTTGATTGTTGATGGTTATTAAATTGATGATTATCTGGATCTCTTCCTATAAAATTGATGCTTAAAGGAAAAGAATAATTTTCTCCGTTGCTGGCTTTTACACTTGCGCTTATCACGGCAAATAATTCTAATATAAATAGTGCAGAAAGTAGGATTGCAAATACACTGATAGTAATTATTATAGAGATTGCCTGTCCTAATTCGTCTATTTGAAATTGATCTGGACCAATTACAAAGGGGAAGTCGCCACCTAATCTAATTGCCTGGAAAAGTACGATTGCGAATCCTACCGCCACTAAAAAAATGGTGTAGAGAAAAAGACTAATTTGAAAATTGATCGCTTCCCTACCGTGACCGTCAATAAAAGGCTTTTCTTTTTTGGTTAACCACAATATTAATGGAAAAATAAAATTCCCAAATGGAATAATAAACTTTGAAAAGACCGATAAATGCAAGATCGTGGCCAGTGTTTTTTCTTCTTTTGCTATCTTTGAGTTCATAACCTATTAATTTATAATACAAATATATGGTTAAAAGAAGGTATTCTGCAAAGCATAGTACTAAAACTTAACATAAATTTATGATTTATAGATTTTAGAAATATTAATTAAATTGAATACATTTAGAAAAATAAATACTTCACAATGACATTAAATAAGAGCAAACTCAATAAATTTTTAATGCTGAAACTGCCTAGTGCCTGGCTTTGTGGGGTAAGGGTTGATGAAATTCAGGAAAATACCTGCAAGGTAACTGTAAAGCATAAGTGGATAAACCAAAACCCTTTTAAGAGTATGTATTTTGCAGTGCAGGCTATGGCTGCTGAATTAAGTACAGGAGCTTTGGTAATGTGGAAAATTCGGAAATCCAATAGAAAGATATCTATGTTGGTGGCTCAAAACCGTGCCCAGTTTACAAAAAAAGCTACCGGAAAAATAAGTTTCTACTGTTATGACGGTCATTTAATTGACGAAGCTATTGAAAAAACTTTAGCTACAGGAGAAGGACAAACTTTCTGGATGAAATCTACTGGTATGAACGATACCGGGCAACAGGTTGCAATATTTGAATTTGAATGGACCATTAAAGCAAAATAATATGAATGCACACGAAATAGATTACCAGATCTTCGGGGAAGAGATGCAGTATGTAGAATTGGAGCTCGACCCACAGGAAGCCGTAGTTGCCGAAGCGGGCAACTTTATGATGATGGACGATGGAATAAAAATGGATACTATTTTTGGCGATGGCGCTAAAGAGGATGAAGGCTTTTTAGGTAAAGTTTTAGGCGCAGGGAAGCGATTGCTTACCGGGGAAAGCCTGTTTATGACAATCTTTAGTAATGAATTTCAGGGGAAAAAGCGAATTAGTTTTGCCTCGCCATATCCGGGAAAAATTATTCCAATAGACCTTACACGTTACGGAAATAAATTTATTTGCCAAAAAGATGCTTTTTTATGTGCGGCCAAGGGTGTTGCTGTTGGAATTGAGTTTAGTAGGAAGCTGGGACGAGGATTTTTTGGTGGTGAAGGCTTTATAATGCAAAAACTGGAAGGTGATGGAATGGCCTTTGTTCATGCCGGTGGAACAATAGCACGCAAGGAATTATCTCCCGGAGAAAGATTGAAAATTGACACAGGTTGTATTATTGGTTTTACTCAAGAAATCAATTATGATATAGAATTTGTAGGAGGAATTAAAAATACATTCTTTGGTGGAGAAGGACTCTTCTTCGCAACGCTCACCGGCCCTGGAACTGTATATGTTCAATCTCTACCTTTTAGCAGATTGGCTAATCGCATTTGGCAGGCTGCTCCACAGGGTGGAGGTAAAGACAAAGGAGAAGGCAGTATTCTTGGTGGCTTAGGTGATGTGATTAGTGGCGACCGCAGATTTTAGGTGTGTTAAACACTATTGAATTTTAAAATGATTAAGAAATTTTTAGTATATTTAGGTGATTCAAAAAAGATCGCCTATTGCAAAAAATCTACTTTTTTAAATTAACCTAACTTCTAATCTAAATTTTCAAATTATGGCGAGAGCGATGTTTGAATACACCAAAACTGTTCTGAATAAGGTCAGCTTTGATCCCCAACTCTTTTGTAGGGAAGTGAAAAAAGCGCTCCAAAGACTTTTGCCTCATGAAATTGAGGAATTGCGTATTTGGATTATGGCTTTAACTAATAGGAATCCAGAACTTAATCAATGTTTAATTCTTTTAAAAACATAACAAAAAAGCGGCTTTAGTAGCCGCTTTTTTATTTAAGTTCATTTTCTAGCCAAAATCACATTTTCATATATTCCAAATATTTAATAATATCGATAAAAATTTTACTTTTCAGTACTTTAAACTTTCCTTTCCTATTATTTTATTAGGTTTTATCGTTAAATTTAACAATTCCTTATAATTTTTGTATATTGCTCACTGTCAAGTTTAATTTCTATAATAGTTTTCTTTCCCTGTTCAAAATTAAATATTCAATCTATAAACCTTGGGAACAATCCGAAAAGCCAATTTAATTCTGAAGTAGGAGCAATTAAACCAATTAATATGAGAATTATTCTAAAAACCTTTTCTGTAATAAGTTTAAGCCTATTTCTTTCAAATTGTTCAACCAACAATGATCCCCAAACCCTTGCAGCCACAGTGCCAAGCGTTAGCTTGCAGACAACTGCTTCAGATGTGGAAAAGACCTATACTACCGTTGAGATTAGTGGAACAGTTGATGATGATGGCGGAGATCCGGTTACAGCGCAGGGAACTGTTTGGAGTACTAACGCTAGTCCTACGATAAATGATAATTCTACATCAGAATCTTCGGCATCTTTTACTAGTGAAATAGAAAATTTAGAGGCAAACACAACTTATTACTTTAGAGCATACGCGACGAATGCTGAAGGTACGGGATATAGTAATGAAGAATCTTTTACAACTAATTCATTAGCAGGAACTACCTGGGATTTTCATGTGATATATAGTCCAACTCAAACATGGCATGGTGATGTAACTTTTAATGCTGACGGCACTACCGTTTATGATGAGCCTGATTACCCAGGAATTTATCTCACCAACGGTACCTGGTCTTTAAATGGTAATGACCTAACCTATGATTTCATTAGTTCAGACCCTGGCGTAATTATCTATACAGGTACGCTAGAAGTTAACGATTTGAGCGGGGATTTATTATATGCACCCTCTCACTACGGAACCTGGACTGCTGTTGAGTATCCGAGTTTGTAGTTTTTTATTTTTCTAAAAGTACTATTCCTGGAACTCTTTGTTTTTATTTAACGGGCTAATAATATTCACATTATGAAATGCTATAGCACCTTTTACAACACCTGCAATTGTACTTCTTATAGCTTCAATAATCTGCATTTTTAGTTCGCTTCGGTTGTAAATAAGACTCACTTCTCTCGCGGGCACTGGATCTTTAAACATTCTTAAGTTTTTCTTTTCACTATCTTTTAGATCAAGTGTGTGTAGATAGGGTAAAAGCGTCATTCCAAGCCCTTCATTGGCCAGTTTTATTAAAGTTTCAAAACTTCCACTCTCCAGTTGAAAATGGTCCTCGTCGTAGTTTCGGGAAGATTTACATAAATTAATGATCCCGTCTTTAAAACAATGTCCATCTTCAAGAAGTAGCATATCGTCAATATCAAGTTCATTCACTTCAATTTTTTCCTTGTTATGCAACCTGTGAGCATTAGGGATGTAACCTACAAAAGGTTCGTAATAGAGTGCATTTTCCTTAATTCCGGGCAATTCCAGGGGAGTAGCAGCAATTGCAGCATCTAAATGACCTTCTTTTAAACGTTCAATAATGGCCTCTGTATTTAACTCCTCTATTTTGAGTTTTACTTTCGGATATTTTTTGATGAAATTGTTGATGAACATTGGTAATAAGGTGGGCATGATCGTGGGTATTACTCCCAGTTTAAAAATTCCGCCTACAAAACCTTTTTGTTGATCTACGATGTCTTTTATCCGGTCACTTTCATTTACAATATTTCTAGCCTGCTGTACAATTTTTTGTCCCGTTTCGGTTAGTTGAATAGGTTTTTT
>DATFJA010000103.1:0-7440 GCA_035269545.1 Salegentibacter sp. | reverse complement strand
TAATTCTCTTCGCTTATGGCTTGATTGATTAAAGAAGAAATATCAGCCCTTTTTACAAGTTCTTCTTCTTTTTGAAGGTTTACTTTCCCGGTAATAGGTTCTGCCATTACCGCATTTCCAGGATTTAAACGAATAAAAAGCCAGGTGATGACTCCCAGGACCAAAACGAGTAAAACGTATGGTAAAGCCTGGAGAACAGCATTCCAGAAGGCGTTGGTTTGATAATCGCCAAAAAGCCATTGGAGAAAAGCATTCCATTTTAAGTTCACCCAACGTTTTAAACGAGTCCACCAGGAATCTTCTTCAATTTTCTCTAGATAATCAAAAGCTTTTTCAGATTTATAATTTTCAATTTTATCGGAGTCAAAATCAGCTTTTTCCAGATGGTCATCACTAGTGTTCTGGGCTATCTCAGTAGAATCAGCAACTATTTGTTCCTGCGGAATTAAATTTCCGAAGAATAACAAACTGAAAAAAAGCAAGAATTTGATCATTACTCGTTTTTACCAAGATTTTCGATGCTTTCGTAGGCGCCGGTAAAATATTTTTGCTCGTTTAAATTGTAATATATGAAGGCCACCCCAATTGGTGTAATGGCATAAAGCAAATATTGGACGGCAGAAGCTATAATCGTTAAGCTAAGATAAACCCAATCGAACATATCGGCTACGTTGGCAGCTGAAGCAGAATTTTCTTCCATCATCGTAAACATTTTTACGAAGGTGTAGATAAGCACCGGGATCTGAAAAATAAAACTGATAACATATACAATAAGCCAAATAAGAAAGAGACTTATAAAACTCATCCACCAGTTGTCTTTTACCAGGTGAAAACCTTCAGAAATACTGCCACCAATACTTTCATTTTTGAATACAAGAACTGCGGCTGCAATACTTAGCGGAACACTTAAATATATTCCGGGAATAATAAAGATTATAAGTCCGGCGAAAATTAAGATCCAGGTAATCGCACCAAGACCAAGCATCTTTCCCAGGTCTTTTTTTACGCCCTGTTTAATCTCGTCGTGGTTTGTCTCCCCCTTATTGCTTACGTAAGATTTAACAAAATGAAAGGCTGCCACATTCATTACTGCAAAATAGAGAAGCAAACCAATCATTAATAAACCAAAACTAATAAAGAAACCGCCATCCTGATTGAACATAAGCGAGTTGCCCACGGTAGTATAAGAATAATAGGTTACGGCTGCGATTAATAGTAGAAATGCCGGCCAGGCAATTTTAGCAACACTTTTAAAATAAGCTTTATAATTTTCGCGAATAAATTTGAAGGTATAGCTTATAATGTCTCCAATCTCGCGCTGTTGCTTAAAATCAATGTAATCCTGCTTCATGAATTTGATGTTTTTTATGTAATATGTGGGGATAAAATATATAGTAGAATAAAATAAGGGCTAAAGAACTGCCAATAATTAAAATTGCTAACCAATCTGGCATTTGGGTTTGCCTGGTGACAAAACCTTCGAGAAATCCGGCAATTATAAAAAATGGAATGGTACTTATCACAATCTTAAGTCCGTTTTTTACACCTTTGGTGAACGAAACCAGCCGGGTATAAGTGCCTGGAAATAGTATGCTTTTTCCCACTACGAGACCTGCGCAACCCGCAATTATTACTACTGAAATTTCAATAGTCCCGTGAATCCAAATCGTTCTGGCAGATTCCCAAAGCAATCCCTGGTCGTAAAAGAAATATTGAAATGATCCCAACATAACCGCATTTTGCATTAAGATGAAAACTGTACCAATTCCTGCCAGAATTCCCATACTAAAAGCCATTAAAGAAACCCGAATGTTATTTATGGTAATTCCCAGGAACATATCGGTTTCACTCATTTTTTTATAAACCGCCATAGGATCGCCTTCAGCAATATTTTGTAGCGTCATATTCACATAAGCATCGCCTAAAATACTTCTCACAAAAGTGTGATCTGAAGCTGCTGAAAAAGCTCCCGCTGCAGAAAAAAGAGCGAAAATTAAAAAGCTAAGCAGTAATTGTTTCTGAAAATTATAGAAAAATAAAGGAAATTCTTTAGTGAAAAACGTGATGAACCTGTTCTTAGATTCCTTTTTGTTCTTATAGACTTTTTGGTGTGCAGAAGCGGCTAATTGATTTAAGTAAGTAGTTGTGTTGCTCTTTGGATAAAAGGTCTTGGAGTAGCTCAAATGGTCACTAACTTCAATATAAATATTGGAAAGCTGTTCTGGCCGCAGATTATTTTTATTTTGAAGCAGACTTTCAAACTTCAGCCATTTATCCTTATTTTGCTTCACAAAAGCAGCCTCTCGCATGGTTTTTCTATTATGACTCAAAGAAACAGATTAAATGGATAATTTTCAAATTGAAACCGCTCAAAATATTAGTATTAACCAGAATGTTGCGAGTGTAGGCGATCGTATCCTTGCTTTTGTAGTAGATATATTCATTATAGGCCTTTATCTAGTGATAAGTTCCCTGGCATTAGCAGGAACTGGATTGGACTCGGCTGGTCAATGGGTATACTACCTGGTAATGGGCTTACCCAGCCTTTTGTATTATTTATTATGGGAAAGTTTATACGATGGCCGAACTCCAGGAAAAGCAGCTTTACAAATACGGGTAGTAAAGTTAGATGGTAGCAGACCCGCTTTTGCTGAGTATTTGATTAGGTGGTTACTTCGTTTTATAGATGTCTCAATTAGCAGTGGAGCAATTGCCGTAGTGACCATTCTATTGAACGGAAAAGGACAGCGCCTGGGTGACCTGGCTGCAAAAACTACTGTAATTTCAGAAAAACCGAGAACTAATTTAAACCGAAGTTTGGTGGTAGATGTTCCCGATGGCTATCAACCTAAGTATCCGCAGGTGAGTGTTTTAAAAGATACCGATGTGCAGAATATTAAAAACCTCTATCAAACTGCGAAAAGAAAACATAACCACCGACTCATTTTATCGCTTTCAGAGAAGTTATCAGAATTGTTGGATACCAAACCTCAGGAATCCCCTATGGAATTTATTCAGCAGGTAATTACAGATTATAATTATTACACCCAGCGGGCATAATTAATCTATAATCTCAATATCCATTTCAACATTATCTATAGGCCATTCAGATTGTCCCGTTTTTACCTGGGCAATTTTTTCTGCCACTTCCATTCCTTTAGTAACGCGCCCAAAAACGGTATGATCGTTATTTAAATGAGGAGTGCCATTTTTATCCATAACTATGAAGAATTCAAATGGGGAAGAAGCTTTACTCACGTTCTGCTCACTATATTTTGCTGCTGAAAATGCACCGTAAGTATGTTTGTGACCTGCATCAAATTCACTTGGAATAAGATAATTGCCAATTTCAGAACGTTTTCTTGGAGTTGCAAGATTATCTGAATTCCCACCCTGGATTACAAATCCCGGTGCGACACGATGAAAAAATGTATTGTCGAAATAGCCTTTTTTAACCAGCATGATAAAATTGGCTCGATGAAGGGGAGTGTCGCGATAAAGCATTACCTCAATATTGCCAAAATTGGTAATGATGCGAACCCGGTTCTCGGGATTTTCCTTTCCATACTGCGTGAGAAAAGGAATTAATTGCTCCTGGGGAATCGGAAATCTATCATCGGTTTCTTCTTTATCTTGTAGAACCACTTCTTCCTTTTGTGCATATTTCGCTTTCAGGGAATCCAGTTTAGAGGTCTTTGTTCCAGAAACATTGTTTTCAGAAGTAGTTTCAGACATATTTTTACTGGAAGATTCCTTATCTTCACAACTTGCGAAAAAAAGAATAAGAAAAAGGTAAACTATAGAAAGCGAGGTTTTCATGGATTTTCAAGATTTTAAAGACAGGATACCAAAATTAAAAAAAATTGTCCTTCCGGGAGAAGAGGCGCACTATAAATTAGTGCCCGGAAACCGCCGTGAAGAGATGAGAAATCTCGATATAAATAGTCTTAAGCCTAATAAGGCTGGCGTTATGGCTGTTTTTTATCCTGATAGTTTTGGTAATACTCACCTTGTACTTATTCTTAGGAAAACTTATAAAGGTGTTCACTCCAATCAAATTGGGTTTCCCGGTGGACGCTTAGAACCCGAAGATGATAACCTGAAGCAAACCGCATTGCGCGAAACCGAAGAGGAAGTAGGAATTCCAAGAAACAATATAGAAGTGATACGTGAACTTACGCGATTATATATTCCGCCGAGTAATTTCTGGGTGCAGCCGTATTTAGGATTGCTGGAAGAAACCCCGACTTTAATTCCGCAGGAAAGCGAAGTAGAACGAATTTTAGAAGTAGATTTAGATCATTTTCTAGATCATTCTAACTTTGTAAATCAGGAATTAAAAACCAGTTACTCAAGTAGGATGGTGGTGCCGGCATTTAAACTAAACGAACAAATTGTATGGGGGGCTACAGGGATGATGTTGAGTGAAATTAGAGAAATATTTAGAGAAAGCTTTTAAAAACTAAGAATTACTATATTTGCGCGGCTTAATTTTTACTCGATAATCGAGATTTAAATAATGCCCGGCTTGTTTCAAAATTGAATTGTTTTTTCCTTAGGTTTTGTGGGCTTGTCTCCTAATCTAATCGAACTGCAATTATACAGGAAAGTAAGAACTGAAATTTAAACTATGGGATTATTAAAAAAGAATCCATTTGGACATATTTTATTTCTGAAAAAGTGGCTTATCCGTATTTTCGGATTATTGACCCACCGCCGTTATCGTGGTTTTAACGAATTGAGTATTGAAGGTTCAGAAATAATTAAAAATCTTCCAGATACTAACGTGCTATTTGTTTCTAATCATCAAACGTATTTTGCCGATGTTACGGCGATGTTTCACGTTTTTAATGCTAGCTTAAGTGGTAGGGTAGATTCCATAAAAAATATTGGATACATCTGGCAGCCAAAACTCAATATCTATTATGTAGCTGCTAAAGAGACCATGAACGCCGGTTTACTTTCAAGAATTATGGCGTACGGAGGAGCAGTAAGTGTAGAGAGAACCTGGCGGGCAAAAGGGCAGGAGGTTGAACGAAAAGTAAATCCTGAGGATACCAAAAATATTGGAACAGCTTTAAAAGATGGGTGGGTTATTACTTTCCCACAAGGAACTACCAAGCCTTTTAAACCAATTAGAAAAGGAACTGCACATATTATTAAACAATACCAACCTGTTGTTATACCTATCGTAATTGATGGCTTTAGACGCTCTTTTGACAAAAAAGGAATCAGGATCAAGAAACGAGGTATTTTACAAACAATGCAAATTAAAGAACCACTTCAAATAGATTACGAAAATGAATCTATTGAAGATATTGTAAGTAAACTGGAATATGCTATCGAGCAACATTCCTCCTTCCAGAAAGTTATCCCTAAAGAGACCGTTGAGGAGATGGAAGAGTTAAATAAAAGAAGGGTATATTAGAAGTATTCCAAACCCGGAAAAAATAAGAATTTGCAACCCAAACGTTATTTTTACCTTATTAAAGTTCAATATTTAGGCTATCGTTTGCACGGCTGGCAAAAGCAGCCAGATGTGAAAACGGTAGAAGAATTAATCACAAAAACCCTGCGTTATGTGATGCCTACTGAAAAATTTAAAATTTTAGGCACCAGTAGAACTGATGCTATGGTTTCTGCCCAGGAGTCCGCTTTTGAGTTGTTTTTAGATTACGAACCACTTTCCGATCTGGATGAGTTCTTAAAAGAATTCAACCTGAATTTACCCCAGGATATTCGAGCGCTTGCCATTACCGAAGTAGATGCGAAATTCAATATAATTCAGCATCCCAAACTTAAGGAATATGCTTATTTATTTAGTTTTGGGGAGAAAAATCATCCTTTCTGCGCGCCTTTGATGGCTAATTTTCAATTTGACCTGGATATCGAATTGGTGAAAAAGGGAGCAAAGCTTTTTGAAGGCAAACATCAGTTTAGGAATTACTGTGTGAGAGTTTCAGAAAACAGCACTTTTGAGCGCGAGATCATAAAATCTGAATTAGTAGAAAACACCGATATCACCGCCAGCTTTTTTCCTGAAAAATCTTATATTTTTCATATTCATAGCGCCGGTTTTTTAAGGCACCAGGTAAGGTTAATGATGGGCGCCTTATTACAACTCGGTAGAGGCGAATTGAGTCTCGAAGATTTAGAAAATAGTTTAAAACCAGGCGTTGAAATGCAAATGGATTATATAGTTCCAGCCTCGGGCTTGCTTCTAAATAAAATTGGGCTGGAAGATTTTTAAACTTCTGCTTCCTGTTTTTCTAAAACAGCCAGGGCCAATCTGATCGTTCCATAATCTATTGCTTCTTCAAAATGTTCAAAATATACTTTTAAGCCTTCAGGATTTTCAATTTCTACACGCGCTTTTTCAATGGCTTTAAAATCAGCTTTTGAAATATATTTCATAGGATCTACAGCTTCATTTTCAGCATATAATTTTGCTATATGCGAATAAACAGTAGTAATTGCTAGCTCTCGCTTTTTAGCAATTTCATCCAGGCTTAAACCTTCATTTAATAAATTTAGGGTTGCCTTATAAGTATTTGCTTTTTTACGCTTTTTTGTGCTGCGTTTTTTTTTGCTGAAAGCGATGATTTCCTTTATGAATTCATACCCGTAATCCTGCATTTTTTGCCTTCCCACACCATTGATTTGAAGAAATTCATCATCGGTCATAGGTCGGGATTTTTCCATCTCTTTTAATGTAGCATCGTTAAAGATGAGGTAAGCAGGAATTTCTTCTTCACGAGCAATTTTTAAACGTAGCTGCCTTAATTTTTCAAAAAGGGAATTATCTGAAGTTTTTTCTGAAACTTCTGTTTCTTCCCGGCGTTTCAGTTTTTTACGGTCCGGAACTTCAGCAAGCTGTACTTTTTCGTCTTCAAATAAGACATTTTTGGCCAATTCGGTAAGTTGTAAATTATTGCCCCGGTGAAAGGCGATCTCTACATAACCAAGGTTGATAAGCTGAATGATATACTGCTGCCAGTGATGCCAGGAAATATCGTTACCAATTCCAAAAGTTTTTAGCTGCTGATAATTTTTAATAAAAACAGCTTCATTTTGTGAACCTCGTAAAACGTCTATTAATACAGTAATCGGTTCGTTCTCTTTTAGCCTGAATATACAGGAAAGAGCTTTTTGAGCGATCACAGTTCCATCAAAAAACTGCGGCGGATTCTTACAAATATCACAGTTGCCGCAATCTTCCTGTTTTAATTCTCCAAAATAACTCAGCAATATTTTTCGGCGGCAACTTAAAGCTTCCGAATATTGCTTCATCCGGTCTAGTTTCGCTAGTTGCACTTCTTCATTTCCCGAGTTAGAAGCAAATTTTTGCAACTGTACCACATCGGCATAACTATGAAAAAGCATAGTGTCTGAAGCCAATCCGTCACGCCCGGCACGACCAATTTCCTGGTAATAGCCTTC
>DATFJA010000102.1:0-4653 GCA_035269545.1 Salegentibacter sp. | reverse complement strand
CGAACTTTGGGAGCAATCTTTAATCCCGCCGATTTAATGCATAATATCTTCGGAAAAAAACCGAGACAGATGCGAAAATTAAGGCAGATGAAAGAAGACGATGAGATTAGAAACCTGCTTAGAAATAAATTTGACCGGGAAACACTAATTGCCTTATTACCACTAAATGAAGTAGAACTTAATGAAATCCTGCAGCGATGCAGTTACTCTAAAGATTTCTTAAGATCGGCTAACGATCTACAAATTCTTGATGCATTAAGTGGATGTTATGAAGAATACCGGGTTTTACAACGAAATTAAACCTTCACTTTATACTCCATTCTGGTTTTTAAATTAATCAGCCCTTTTTCAATATCCTGACCCAATAATTTATCTGGGCTATAAAAAAGACTCATTACCGAAAGCGGAAAAGGTAAATTTCCTCTTATCCCCCAAACTACTTTAGACTTGCCGGGTTCCAATTCTTTAGCGGCAAAATAAGTAAGCATACTCACTTTTACCGGTTTTACAAAAAGCACCCGCGTTTCAAAAACTCTTGGATGTTTTACCTTTATAATCTTTTGAGTGCCTTCTCCTATTTCTTTATTCTCACCTTTCCAATAAATAGCTGCACCAAGTTTACCATCCTCTCCCTTATGTTTTAAAACGGTTTTAGGATATTTTGAAAACCAGGGCACCCAAAGCGGATGTTTTCTTAACTGCCTCACATAGCTAAATACAACATCGCGAGGAGCATTAATCACCATCGTTCGGCTAATATCATATCTTTTCTTAGCCCAGGCATGTAGAAAAGCAATAAATGTAATAAATGCAATAAGTAGGTAAAAAAAGAGGGTCATTGGAGCAAATTATTCAACTAATTTAAGGATTTTCTGAATTGTATTGTGTTATTATTGAATCAGAATTTTTAATACATTTTTTTAGCCACTCATATTTAAGATTTTGCTTTTCATCTTCAGAAAGTTCCCAGCTAATTTCACTGCTTTTTAATTCCGAAGTAATGTGCTGCAATATAATCGCTGCTGAAACTGAAATATTGAGACTTTCAGTAAAACCAAACATGGGAATTTGAATTCTACAGTCGGCTTGATCCAGGATTTCCTCGCTTAATCCATCTTTTTCAGTTCCGAAGAAAACAGCTGAAGGTTTTTCAATATTAAAATCCTTAAGCTCTGTACTATCCCCATAAGGTGAAGTTGCAACGATTCGATAGCCTTTCGCTTTTAATTCTTTAATGCATTCTTTTGAAGTAGCATAACGATTTACATCTACCCATTTTTGGGCTCCCATGGCAATCTCTCTATCTATTCGTTTGGGTTTACGCTCTTCGATCACGTGGATATTTTGAACACCAAAAACCTCGCAACTTCTAATTACAGCACTGGTGTTGTGAAGCTGATAAACGTCCTGAGTTGCCACTGTGAAATGATTGGTTCGTTGCGAAATCACCTTCTCGAATAAAGCGATGCGTCTTGGAGTAAGGAAGGTTTCAAGATGAGCTAGAAGCTTATTTTTTTGCATAGGCTAAAATTAAAAAACCCAATTTGGATTCGAGCTTTTTCAAATAAAATATTTTAAAAATTTTTCTACTGAATAGTCCTTAACCAAAAAGCCCGACACAAAGTCGGGCTTTCTATTATAAAATCTTATGGATTGCTCTTAAGAAGCATTAGCTCCCATATTTCCTTGTGCAGCTAATACGCCCAGTTCTTCAGCACTTTTGTGTACATTAATGTAACCATCATAGCTTAGCAATTCTGTATAAGTAATTGGTTCTCCTTCTGCGTCATCAGCACCATCGGTCATACTAACATTGGTCATACTCATACCAGTAGCACCATTGACAGGGTTAAAGGTAACAACAATAGCTCCGGGAGCATCTTCTAGAGACCCCATATGGATATGAGCCGGGTGTTCCCCTCCTTCTTCAGTGCCTTCAAGATCCAAAGTCACAAGAGTTTCGCCGTTTTCACGTTCTTCGAAAATAGCTACACCACTTACACCAGGAATATCTCTTTCATCTAGATCGTAAGTTACAGACTCTCCGGTAAGTGAATTTTCACCAATATCGGTTTGAGCTACAATAGTCCCTAATTCCTCAGCACTTAAATGAACATTGATGTACCCATCATAGGAAACAAGTTCTTCATAAGTAACGTTGGTACCGTTATCTAAAGCTGAAACTTCGGTAATGCTAATCCCTGTCGCTCCATCAATCGGAGTAAAAGATACAGCGATATCACCACCTTCAGCAGCAGTTCCCATATGTATATGCGCCGGATGCATCCCATCGGCTGGAGTACCATCAAGATCAAATTCTACGGTAGCGCTTCCATCTTCATTTTCAATAAAAGTAACAGTTCCGCTAACACCAGAGTTACTCCTCTCATTTAACGTGTATTCTTTTGTTTCTCCTTCAAAATTTGGAGTGTCTACAACATCATCATCGCTATCACAACTTGTGAATCCTGCGACCATCATTAAAGCAAATGCTAATTTTTTCATTTCAAATTTTAATTTTTGGATTAATAATCATTCTCTTTAGATATACGAATAACAGTAAATAGTTGTATCATATTTTAGGTGTTTTGAATATTTTAACTGGCAATTAAATACAACAAACTGAATGTCAGTAACATACATATTGTTCTTTAACATTTTTAATTATTTGAGATTAACATTATCTTACCATTTTCAAAAATTGATCGTATTATGCAGAAGAAAATCGTTGTATTAACCGGTGCCGGTGTGAGTGCTGAAAGTGGAATCAAAACCTTTCGGGATGCCGATGGCCTCTGGGAAGGCCACGATGTTATGGATATTGCTTCGCCCATGGGTTGGGAAAAGGATCAAAAAAGGGTGCTGGATTTTTATAATCAAAGACGGAGGCAATTATTGACTGTAAACCCAAATGCCGCGCATACTGCTTTGGCTGAGCTTGAAAAATTTTTCAATGTTGAAATAATTACCCAGAACATAGACGATCTTCACGAAAGGGCCGGCAGTACAAAGGTTACCCATTTGCACGGCGAGCTCTTGAAAGCCAGAAGTACATTTAATGAAAATCTTGTCATGGACTGGAAACAGGACATAAAACCCGGTGACTTCTGCGAATTTAATTATCAACTTAGACCGCATGTTGTTTGGTTTGGTGAAGCGGTACCTATGTTTGAAAAAGCAATGAAAACTGTTGCCGAAGCTGAAATGCTAATTATTATAGGAACTTCTATGCAGGTATATCCGGCAGCAGGGTTGGTAGATTTTGCACCCGAAGGAATCCCGGTTTATTTTATAGATCCCAAGCCTAATATCCATGAAAAAGGAAACCTTCATGTCATTGCTAAAAAAGCTTCAATTGGCGTCCCTCAATTAGTGCAGGATTTAATAAGTTCTATATAAAAATTTCAACAGAATAGGAGAAAAAGAAATGCCGCTGCGGTTTTAAAGATTACCTGGAAGCAGTATCTTTATAGCTTTTAATTTCTAAATCAAACAAATGACGCCGCTAACCGCCATCTCCCCAATAGACGGAAGATATCATTCAAAAACAAAACAACTTGCCATTTATTTTAGTGAAGAAGCATTAATAAAATACCGGGTAAAGGTTGAAGTTGAATACTTTATTGCTCTTTGCGAATTACCATTGCCCCAGCTTAAGGATATAGATCATTCAGTTTTTAGTGATTTGAGAGCGATTTATAAGAATTTTACCAGCATAGACGCACAGGCGGTTAAAGAGATAGAAAAAACTACTAATCATGATGTGAAGGCAGTAGAATATCTGCTGAAAAATAAATTTGATGAATTAGGGCTTGAAAAGTTCAAAGAATTCATCCATTTTGGACTCACTTCTCAGGATATTAATAATACTGCAGTTCCTTTAAGCTTAAAAGACGCAATAGAAGCTGAATACCTGCCTGAAATTGAGGAAATAATAGCAAAACTCACAGAACTTTCGCAAGACTGGGCAAATATTCCATTATTAGCAAGAACTCACGGCCAACCGGCTTCCCCTACCCGACTTGGAAAAGAAATAGAAGTATTTATCACCCGTTTAGAATCACAACTCGATCTTTTAAATAAAGTGCCTCATGCTGCCAAATTTGGTGGTGCCACCGGAAATTTTAATGCTCACCAGATCGCTTATCCAAATACCGATTGGAAGGAATTTGGGACCAATTTTGTTCAGGAAAAACTGGGCTTGCATCATTCTTTCCCAACAACTCAAATTGAGCATTACGATCATATGGCCGCTTTATTTGATGCTTTAAAAAGAATCAACAATATTCTAATTGATCTTGATCGGGATATCTGGACCTATGTCTCTATGGATTATTTTAAGCAAAAAATTAAAAAAGGCGAAATTGGATCGTCTGCAATGCCTCACAAGGTAAATCCCATAGATTTTGAAAACAGCGAAGGAAACCTAGGAATAGCCAATGCTATTTTTGAGCATTTATCGGCCAAACTTCCTATCAGTAGATTGCAACGCGATCTTACCGATAGCACGGTTTTAAGAAATATAGGAGTACCAATGGGCCACACCAGCATCGCTTTTAAAAGCACGCTCAAAGGTCTTGGGAAATTATTGCTGAATGAAGAAAAGTTAAATGCTGATCTTGAAGCTAACTGGGCAGTAGTAGCTGAAGCAAT
>DATFJA010000101.1:0-6452 GCA_035269545.1 Salegentibacter sp. | reverse complement strand
CCCAAGGCCAGACGAGCGCCATATTACTTACCGAGATGTTAGAGAACTTTCCACCATTGTAAAAACCGAATTTAACATTGAAGGTAATCCTGTGGCGAAGTTTATTAATCTTGTTATGGAAGCTAAACCAGCCCAGGTTACCTTGGTGCCAGATGCTGAAGATGCAATCACATCTAACGCTGGCTGGAATACTATTAAAAATAAAGGATTTCTCCAGGAAGTGATCCAGGAGTTTAAAAATAACGGTATAAGAACTTCAATTTTTGTAGATCCAGATGAGAAAATGGTAGAAGGAGCGGCGCAAACAGGAACAGATCGAATTGAATTGTATACCGAAGATTTTGCCGTGAAATTTGCAAAAGGCGATCAATCTGGAGTAGAACCTTATACGAAATGTGCAGAATTAGCGCATCAATTAGGTTTAGGAATTAATGCCGGGCACGATCTTTCTTTAGATAACATTAAATTTTTTAATGAGCATGTTCCGCATCTGGATGAGGTTTCCATTGGCCACGCGCTAATCGCTGAAGCTTTATATATGGGATTAGAAGCAACAATCAAAAAATATCTTGAACTTCTGAAATAATTCATTTGTAGAAACAAAAAAGCTATGAAATTAAACTCTATAATAATAGGAGAGGGGACGCCACTTTTAATTCTCCACGGTTTTTTGGGAATGAGCGATAACTGGAAAACCATAGGCAGCAAACTTGCTGAAGAAAAAAATTTCCAGGTTCATCTTGTAGATCAGCGTAACCACGGTAAAAGTCCGCATACAGATAGTCATAATTACCAATTAATGGCGGAGGATATTAAAGAGTATTGCGAGCAACATTCTTTATCAAACATCATATTAATGGGTCATTCTATGGGTGGTAAAACCGCGATGCTTACTGCTGCAAATTATCCAGATCTCGTAGAAAAGCTTATCGTGGTAGATATCGCTCCAAAATATTATGAGCCGCATCATCAGCAAATATTAGAAGGCCTAACGGCTTTGGAGGATGCCAATTTGGAGTCTAGAAAGGAGGCCGATAAATTGCTTTCAGAATTTATTTCAGAAAAACCGGTGCGACTTTTTCTGCTGAAAAACCTAAAGCGCAAATCCGAGGGGACTTATTGTTTAAAAGTGAATTTGGAAACTTTAAAAAGCGATATTGAAGAAGTAGGTATTGCGCTTCCGAAGGATAAATCTTTTAATGGAGCCACCCTTTTTGTAAAAGGAGCAAATTCAAATTATATTAAAGAAGAGGACCGGGCTGATATAAAAGATCAATTTCCAAAGGTAGAATTCAAAGAAATTGAAAACGCTGGTCACTGGGTTCATGCTGAGAAATTGGACGATTTCTATAGCGCTGTTGTTGACTTTCTTTAAAATCTTTCTAAATTTATTATGTGTGCATAATAAATAATGCAATTTTCTTGAGTAATATGTAATTTATGCTAAATTTGATACCAAGAAATTATTAGAATACTATAAAATCCAACTCAATTATGAAAAAATTACTTTTCCTGGGCCTATTTGGTCTAATGGCTGCGGTAACTTATGCCGGTGGGTATAGGGTTAGTCTTCAGGGACAAAGATCGCTTGCTATGGGTCACACAGGTGTAGCGGTAGTTAACAATGCCGAACTTGCTTTTTTTAACCCTGCCGGGTTAGTTTATCTTGAAAATAAGATAAACGTAGCTGCCGGTGCCAGTGCTGTATTTTCCAGTGTGAAATACCAAAATTCAGAATTCGGACTTAGTTCTGAAACTGATAGTCCCGTGGGAACTCCTTTCTATGCGTATGGTTCTTATAGAGTAAACGATTGGCTAACTTTAGGTCTGGCAGCTTATACTCCTTATGGAAGTAGTGTAGAATGGCCAACAGACTGGGCTGGATCTCATTTGGTGAATACTATAGACCTTCAGGCTATATATATTCAGGCATTAGCTGCTGTAAAAATATCAGATAAAATAAGTGTTGGTGGTGGACCAATCTATGTGAATGGATCGGTTAATTTTAACCGTAATTTAAACCGTACTTTAACCGATATAGATGGGAATCGTTCTAATGTTACTGTAGATGCCAGTGGCGTAAGTGCCTTTGGATGGTCAGCCAGTGCAATGTTTAATGCTACTGAAGAATTGCGTTTTGGTGTTAATTACCGAAGTGAAATTATGGTTGAAGCCGAAGGTGGAGATGCGGATTTTCAAAATATTCCAAATTCACCATTAACTACTTTTCAAGATACAGAATTTGATGCGTCTTTACCAATGCCAGCTGAGCTTACTGTAGGGGTTTCTTATGAGCTTTTAGATAAATGGCTTTTTGCTTTCGATTATAACATGACCTACTGGGATGTATATGAGTCTTTAGATCTAGACTTCGCAAATCCTCAAATTCCTGATTCTGAAAATCCACGTAATTACAAAAATTCTTCTACATATAGATTTGGTTTGCAATATCTTGCAAATGAAACCCTTACCTTGAGAGTTGGGTATTATTTTGATGAATCTCCAGTGCAGTCGGGTTATTTTGCGCCCGAAACTCCAAGAAATGATGCGCACGGATTTACCGGTGGACTTTCTGTACATTTAAATGACAAGTTTTCTATAGACGCTGCTTTCCTTTACAACAGGTATGAAGAGGTAGATGAATCTTACAATTACTACAGTGAGAATGGGCAAAGTGTTCCATTTGAAGGAACTTATAAAACTTCAGCTTTTATTCCAGGGCTTGGTGTAACCTATAAATTATAAATTAGAAGATGAAACATTATTTTAAATATATAGCAGTATTGGCTTTGGGAATTGTTTCCTGCGAGCCAGAATTTGATAATCCGGTAGACGAAGCTGGTGCTTATACCAATGGAGAAGCAGATTTTTCCAGGTATGTAGCCCTGGGTAATTCTCTTACAGCGGGTTATGCAGATAATGCCCTTTATATTACCGGGCAGGAGAACGCTTATCCGAACATTCTTTCACAACAATTCGAAAAGACTCAGGATGTTGAGGAATTTACCATTCCTTTTATGAATGATAATGCCGGGGGACTTTTATTAGGAGGAAACCAAATTACCCAAAACCGTCTTGTTTTGGCGGTAGGTCAAAGTGGTAATCCTTCTCCTCAGGTTTACACAGGTATGCAACCAACTACCGAAGTTGGCAATGTATTGCAAGGGCCTTTCAGTAACATGGGTGTTCCGGGAGCAAAATCTTACCATCTTGGTTTTTCTGGTTATGGGAATGTTCAGAACCTGGCTACACAATCTGCTAACCCATACTTTGTGCGTTTCGCATCTTCTCCTGAAGCAACAGTGTTGGAAGACGCACTTGCACAAAATCCAACGTTTTTTTCTTTATGGATAGGTAATAATGATGTCCTGGGGTATGCTACCTCTGGTGGAACTGGAGAATTTCAGTTAAATAATTTGAATCCTGCAACATACGGTGAGAACGATATTACAGATCCTAATGCGTTCGCCGGTATTTATGGGCAAATGGTTCAGGCCTTATCGGCCTCTGCGAGTGGTGGTGTTCTAGTTAATATTCCAGATGTTGCTGCAGTGCCATTTTTTAATACTATACCTAACAATGCACTTGCATTAGATGCTGAAACAGCGGCTAATTTAACCGGTTATTTCCAGGCAGTTTCACAGGTTTTTGCGGGTGGCTTAATGCAACAGGGAGTTCCTGCAGAGCAAGCTCAGGCTTTAGCTTCGCAATATGCGATCACTTTTAATGAAGGGCCAAACAGGTTCTTAATCGATGTGGAGCCTTCAGAATCAAATCCACTAGGATTTAGACAAATGACTGCTGAAGAGAAATTAGTTTTAACCATAGATCAGGCTGCTTTAGCGCAAGGTTATGGTGCTGTTAGTCTTTCTCCACAGGTCATGCAAATTCTTGGAGCTTTACAACAAGGGCAGGCGCCAACTCAGGAAGAGGCAAATGCACTTTTTGGTGCAGTAAACGGAATTGATGATGCAGATGCTTTAGATGAAGGCGAATTGGCTAATATAGAGCAGGCGACTTCGGCTTATAATGCATCTATACAGGCCATCGCTAATGCTAACGGATTGGGATATGTTGATGCGCAAGGCTTACTAAACCAGTTGGCAGAAGGTGGAATTCCTTTTGATGGTGGAACCATAACTTCTGATTTTGTAACAGGAGGCGCTTTTTCTCTTGATGGAATTCATTTAACCCCTCGAGGAAATGCAGCTATGGCTAATGAAATTATTGATGTGATCAATTCAACTTATAGTGCGAACGTACCTAAAGTAAATGTAGGTACTTATGGTACTGTTACTCTTAATAACGAAGTGCAGTAAAACCATTGCTTTTTATTACAATGCCAGAAGCGCCGGATTTTTCCGGCGTTTTTTGTATTTTTAAGTAACTAACCAAATTAATAGAAATGAATTTTATATTAAGAATATTACTTACCGCATTAGCTGTGGTGATCCTGGCAAAATTTCTTCCCGGTGTTGAAGTATCCGGCTACTTAACAGCTATTATTGTAGCATTGGTTCTTGCTATCCTTAACTTGTTGGTGAAGCCCATTTTAGTGATTTTCACCTTACCGGTAACTATTATAACCCTAGGTTTATTTTTACTGGTTATCAATGCGATAATTATTTTGCTGGCAGATGCTTTTGTTTCAGGATTTGAAGTTAGCGGGTTTTTTATTGCCTTACTTTTTAGCTTGCTTTTATCCCTGTTTCAATCCCTGCTTTTTTCATTATTGGGAAAAGATTAGGAACTATGCTGGAATTCAATAATTTGAAACTTTGTTGGCTTGGGAAAAAAGTGTAATTTTGCACTCCAATTTTTATAACAAGTCAAGATGAATATTACCAGAGAGAATATTGATGAATTGAATGCGGTGGTAAAAGTAGATATCGCCAAAGAAGACTATGCCGGTAAAGTTGAAAAAATCTTAAAAGATTACCGTAAAAACGCCAATATTCCCGGCTTTAGAAAAGGGCACGTGCCTATGGGAATGGTAAAAAAACAATACGGTCAGGCTGTTTTGGTAGATGAGGTAAACAAACTTCTACAGGATTCACTAAATAAATATCTTACCGAAGAAAAACTGGATGTTCTTGGAAATCCTATTCCTAAAGAGCAGGAAAACTTCGATTGGAATAAAGAAGAATATACTTTTGAGTTCGAACTTGGTTTGGCTCCAGAATTTGATGTAAACCTTGAACTTGAAAAGCCGGTAACCCATTATAATATTGTGGCAGATGAGAAAATGGTGAATAACCAGATCGAATCTATTAGAAAACAATACGGGAAACTGATCTCTAAAGATGAAGCTGAAGAAGGCGATATCGTTGCCGGTACTTTCAAAAATGAAGAAGAAGGAATTGAAAAAGAAACTTCAATAGAATTAGAAAAACTTAAGGGGAAAAGAAACCTTAATAAGTTTGTTGGAGCTAAAGTTGGCGATTCTTTCACCTTAAAAACTAAAAATCTTTTTGAAGACGATCATGAGTTAATCGAGCATTTAGGAATTGAGCACGATAAAGCTCACGATCTTGATATTGAAGTAGAATTCACGGTAAAAGAGATCAACCATAGAGAATTGGCTGAACTTAACCAGGAATTATTCGATAAGCTTTTTGGTGAAGGGAAGGTAAGCAGTGAAGATGAGCTTAAAGAAAAGATCAAGGAAGATGCAGCAAAGCAATTTAAGCAGCAAAGCGATCAGCAGTTAATGAACGATGTGACCAAGCAGCTTATTGAGCAAACTAAATTTGAACTTCCTAAAGAATTTCTTCAAAAATGGATTCAGACAGTTGGTGAAAAACCAATGACCGAAGAAGAAGCCAAAGAAGAATACGAAAAGAGCGAAGAAGGTTTACGTTACCAGTTAATTGAAGGTAAAATAGTAAATGAAAATAACCTTACAGTAGAGTTTGAAGATCTTAAAGCTTTTGCTAAAGAAAAGATCAAAGAACAAATGGCTCAATTTGGCCAAATGAATCCTGGAGATAAAGAACTTGACGATATCGCGGCAAGAATTCTTTCTAATCAGGACGAAGTAAAAAGAATGTCAGAGCAATTAATGAACGAGAAATTGCTTGGTTTCTACAAAGAAAAAATGTCTTTTGAAGAAAAAGAAGTGACTTACGACGAATTTGTGAAAGAGATTTACGAGTAAGCTTTTTCTATAAATTTATACTTATATTTAAGGCGTTAAACCATTCGGGTTAACGCCTTTTCACTTAAAAGGCAGCTAAGAGAAAAAGCTTTAAAAAAAAGAAGATTGATGGATTACGGAAAAGAATTTGAAAAATACGCCACTAAGCATCACGGTATAAATAGTAATTATTACCAGAAAATAGTGAGCAGTATGACTCCTACAGGGATGACCCCTAATATTATTGAAGAGCGACAAATGAACGCTGTAGCTATGGATGTTTTTTCCAGGTTAATGATGGATAGAATTATCTTTA
>DATFJA010000100.1:0-2281 GCA_035269545.1 Salegentibacter sp. | reverse complement strand
GCGTGAGTAAGGGTGAATACTCCTCCATAAGATGGAAATTCCTCGGTAAACTTATCTGCAATAAAATTCATAACTAATACCCAGCGCCCCCAGTTATTCTGAGTAATAATTGCCGCCTTCGGACTTATTTCTGATTCGCCTTCAAACATATATGGGTTCTCCCACCAGCTAAAATTCGCGCCTCCATAAACAGACACAGCAGGAATCAGGCTGCGTAAATCCATACGTTGATTCGCTTTCCAGCTATAGAGGTTTACTTCTCTTTCTTTAACACTCACACTGGGGTCAAAAAGTAAAAATTTAGCCCCTATAGTGTTCGTCTTAAAGTTGGTGGTTTTAAATTCATCTACACTGTTGCCCACAGGAATGGAAGTTACCTGATCCTGGAAAGAACCAAAGAAATTAAGTTCAAGGATTTCAGTTAAAAAACCATATCGTAAGCCATAACTTGCTCCAAGAATATCGGTGTCACTATTATATAAGCTGTGGTTATCATTTCCAAAATAAGCGCCTGCTTCCAATTGTAAAACATTTTTTCCTACAGCGTAAGCACCCTGAGATTCTCCCGGTCTATTAGAGTTAATAGTTTCTGTATACTGCGCATTTGCGTTAAAAATTCCGAAGAAAATAAAAGCGATACCTACTTTTAAATAGTGCATATTAGATTGGTTTGTTACTTTCAAAGATAGCAGATTTATTATTTTTTTAGGAAGCTAAGGCTGCTATTCTCAAGGCTTATTTTTATTTTTGTATAAATTTCCTGAAAATGTTAGAAGCTTCTTTTTCCGATGTATTACAAACGATTCTAATCATTCTATTAGTATATTTTGCCTTTAAATTACTAATTAGATGGTTTGGACCTCTTATTCTCAAATATTTCCTGCGGAAAATGGGAAAACGTTTCGAACAGCAGTTTAGACAACAGCAAGGTCCTGCGTCTCAAAAAAAGGAAGGAAAAGTAAGCATTGATAAAAAGCCCAAAGCTGGCAGGAAATCTAATATAAACGTTGGGGAATATATAGATTACGAGGAAATTGATTAATTTCGGGATCAATTTTTTTATTGAATAGGGAAGAAGCTGCCCATTCAGTTTAAATAAAAAGTGATCTAAAAAATTTCAGATGGCCAATCTTAAAAAGTTTCTACCGCATCTTCTCGTTTTGGTAGGCTTCGTAATAGTTTCTTTATTTTATTTTAGTCCTGTTCTTGAAGGGAAGAAGATTTTTCAAAGCGATATCGTTCAGTATATCGGGATGGCCAAAGAGCAAAACGATTTTCGGGACCAAACCGGTCAGGAACCTTATTGGACCGATTCTGCTTTTGGAGGAATGCCTACCTTTCAATTAGGTGCTTATTACCCGCATAACTACGTTAAAAAACTAGATTCTGTTCTTCGGTTTTTACCAAGACCTGCCGATTATCTTTTTCTATATTTTATAGGTTTTTACATCTTATTACTTTGTTTAAAGCTCGATTTCAGGCTGGCTTTTTTAGGGGCCTTAGCCTTCGGGTTTTCTACCTATCTAATTATTATCTTGGGAGTAGGGCATAATGCCAAAGCCCATGCTATAGCTTATATGCCCATGGTTTTAGGCGGAATTATTCTCACTTTTAGGCAAAAGTATTTATGGGGATTTTTATTATTATCATTGGCAATGGCCCTTCAAATAGGTGCGAACCATTTTCAGATGACATATTATTTACTGCTTCTGGTTATCGTGCTGGGCATTTCCTATTTAATCGATGCCTACCGAAAAAATATACTTCCAAAATTTTTTAAAGCTTTAGGAGTAATGGTTGTGGCCGTTATACTGGCCATAGGTGCCAACGCTACCAATTTACTCGCTACGCAGGAATATACTGCTCATAGTACCCGAGGTGATACCGGTTTAACTATTTCTCCCGACGGTTCTGATAAACCTGCTGCAGGTTTAACCTTCAATTATATTACCGAGTATAGCTACGGGATAATGGAATCCCTGAATTTATTTATTCCCCGATTTATGGGTGGTTCTAATGCTGAAGATATTGGGAAAGATGCTGAAATTTATGATTCCTTAATTAAACTTGGTGCTTCCCCGGTCCAGGCAGCTGATTTTGCTGAAAATGCGCCCACATATTGGGGCGATCAGCCTTATGTAGGCGCGCCTGCTTATATTGGAGCAACGGTTTTATTTCTCTTTATTTTTGCACTTTACCTCGTAAGAGGCCGATTGAAATGGTGGGTTGTTGGTGGAAGTGTAATAGCACTAATTCTTTCCTGGGGGAAGAACTTCGGCTT
>DATFJA010000099.1:0-3468 GCA_035269545.1 Salegentibacter sp. | reverse complement strand
GGACTCAATTTCATGGACCACTTGGAGTTTAAAAGAAATCGAATAATCTTTTTGGGTACGCTTTACATACCCAGTCTTTGCTGAACTTTTCATTACACTACTATTTTAGTGTATCGCTATTTCAGGACGGGACAAGTATTTCAAATAAAAAACCCACCATATTCAGGTGGGTTTTTCTGTAATTTTATTCAAAAAAAAATTAATAGTAGGTAAACCTTCTCACTTTAGCAATATACTTGGCCAACCTTATTAATTGGTGGCTGTAACCATATTCGTTATCATACCAAATATAAAGGATAGCATTCTTACCATCTGCCGAAACTATGGTCGCTTTACTATCGTAAATCGCGGGAGCATTAGAACCTACAATATCAGAGGAAACCAGTTCATTATCCAAAGAATATTTAATTTGTTCTACAAGTTCACCTTGCAGGGCATATTTCTTTAAAATATTGTTTATTCCATCTACACTGGTTTCAGCTTCAATCTCAAGATTTAAAATGGCTAAAGAACCATTTGGAACAGGAACTCTAATAGCATTAGATGTTAATTTACCTTCAAAAACAGGTAAGGCTTTAGCTACAGCTTTTCCTGCACCGGTTTCGGTAATTACCATATTAAGGGCAGCAGCACGACCCCGGCGGTATTTGCTGTGCATATTATCTACCAGATTCTGGTCATTAGTATAGGCGTGGATGGTTTCTAAATGGCCGTGAACTACACCCAGTGTGTCCTGAACCGCTTTTAAAACCGGGGTGATTGCATTTGTGGTGCAGGAAGCTGCAGAAAAAATCGAAATTTTATCAGGATTATATTCCTTATGATTTACCCCGTGTACGATATTTGGAACGCCTTTGCCCGGCGCAGAAAGTAAAACTTTTGCCGCTCCTTTTGCTTTTAGGTGTCTGCTTAGTGCTTCCTTATCTCTAAAAGCACCGGTGTTATCTATAATTAGAGCTTCATTTATTCCGTATTTCGTATAATCGATATCCTCAGGTTTATCTGCGGAAATTATATTTACAGTAGTACCATTTACAATTAATGCACTATTTTCTTCATCTATACCAACCGTTCCTGAAAAATCTCCGTGAACTGAATCATTTTTTAATAAGGAAGCACGTTTTTCCAAAACAGTTCTATCTACGGCACCACGAGTTACAATAGCACGTAACCTTAATTGACTGCCTTTACCGGTTCTAGCCATAAGTTCCCTGGCTACTAAACGGCCAATACGACCAAAACCATAAAGCACTACATCTTTAGGTACTATTTTGTCGTATTTTTTAGCATCTTTTAATTTATCGGAAACGAAAGCCATGGCGTTAAGATGTCCCTGGTCTTCTAAATGATATTCGTAGGTTAATTTACCAATATCCAGTTTGGCGGGTGGCAGATCCATATCCTGGATCGCTTTTGCAATTTCTACCGTATCAAAAATTGAAATAGGTTTTTCTACGAATTCTCCTGCATACTCGTGCAGGTTAAGGATATCGCTCACATTTCGGTTAAGCAATTGATTTCTGAAAAGAACGAGTTCTATCGACTTGTCATACCAAAGATCGCTAATTATGTTAATGAATTCTACGGTCGCTTTGCGCCGGTTTGCCTGAAAAGAAAGTTCTTTCTCGTAAACTTTATTAAAGCTCATGTGTGGTTTGTGTTGTTTTAATCCCTCATTGAGGGTTTATTTGCCGAGGCTTGCCTCGAAATTATAAAATAGTTCTTAATTAAAACCTCAAATATTTTCTCAAGGTTCTTGATTATTGGCGCAAAAGTATATATTTCAAACGTTTTCGTAAAGAAAATTTTGCATAAAAAAACTCCCTTTCTAAAAGGGAGTTTTTATTGATTTTATTGCTTGATTTTTATCGCCAAACCATGCGTTGTTTCTGTCCGTTTCTGTCAACAATGGTAATGACGATATCTTCTTTAGGATTTTTATTTCTAAAAATTCGTTCTACATCATTTACATTGCTAACTCGTTTATTGTCAATTGCAGTTATAATAGTTCCTACCAATTCTTCAGCCGGTAATTTCGGGGACAAGGTTCGGTGAATCTTTACTCCGTTTTCAACATTTAAAGCCTGCAAATCTTCAGCAGTAGCATTGGCAACTTCAATTTTAATAGGTGAAATAACATAAGTTTCAAATTTGCTGAGTTTTACCCTGGCTTGTCTTTCATTACCTTCTCTTAAAAAAGTTACCAGAACTTCGTCCTCTGGTCGCTTAGTGTATATATAACCGGTAAGATCTGAGAATTTCTTGATGTTTATATCATCTATTTTCTTGATAATATCTCCCTCCTGTAGTCCTGCTTTTTCAGCACCGCTTCCGCTAGTAACTTCGGCTACCAAAACTCCCTGGGAAGTCTTTAAATCTAATTCTTCAATAGCGCGTTGGTTAACACTTCCACCTCTAATTCCCAGGATTCCCTTCTGTACATCCCCGTATTCCATAATATCTTCTACTATTTTACGGGTATTGTTAGAAGGCACTGCAAATGCATAACCAATATAACTGCCGGTTCTTGATGTGATAGCCGTATTAATACCTACTAGTTCTCCATTTATATTTACCAGGGCACCACCACTATTTCCCGGGTTAATCGCTGCATCAGTTTGAATAAAAGACTGAGGAGTGGCATCGTAGGTGTTTAAATCTCTCGCTGTTGCACTTATGATTCCTGCCGTAACAGTAGATTTTAAGTTAAACGGATTTCCAACTGCTAAAACCCATTCGCCAAGTTTCACATTGTCAGAATCCCCAAAAGGAATGTAATCCAGATCTTCAGCATCAATTTTTAATAAGGCGATATCTGAAGTTTCATCGGTACCGATTATTTCAGCTTTATAAGTTTTATTATTGTTCAAGGTAACTTCAACCTCGTTTGCTTCCTTGATCACGTGGTTGTTAGTTACAATATATCCATCGGGAGAAATAATAACTCCAGAACCTGCTCCCTGAAGCGCTTTACCGCCGCTATTGTTACCGTAAATAAGGTCTCTCATTGTTCTTGGTCCTTTAAAAACTGCAACATTTTTAACGTGTACCACGCCGTTTACGGTGTTTTCTGCAGCTTCAGTAAAATCGGCATTAGTACCGTAAATATTTCCAGAGTAATTTGCCGGTATGGCTTGAGTGGAGGTACTGGAAACCGGTGGAAGTCCAGCCGGAATTTCTTCCTCGAAAAACATTTTATAAGTCCCTAAGGTCAAAGCGCCTCCAAGTATGGAAACGAGAAGTAGTTTTGATAAATTTTTCATTTTGTAAGACGTATTTAAATATAATTCAACTTTAAAATTATAATATTAGTATTTGGTGTTTTTAACTTTAACGGCCATTTAACACCCCAAAAAATCGTGTATTTTATAGTATCTTTGTAGCCCTTAAAATTTAAGTAATGAAAATTCCATTTTATAAATATCAAGGGACGGGAAACGATTTCGTGATGATTGATAACCGTCAACA
>DATFJA010000098.1:0-3712 GCA_035269545.1 Salegentibacter sp. | reverse complement strand
CAGGCGTGCTGTAGAAATTCCTCACGGCTAAGATCGTTTTTGTCAATTCCTTCCGCCTTTAATTTTGCAACCACTTTAGCTTCAGTAGCAATAGAAGCGTGATCGGTTCCCGGAACCCAACAAGCATTGTATCCCTTTAACCTGGCTCGTCTCACCAGGACGTCCTGAATGGTATTATTCAGCATATGCCCCATATGTAATACGCCTGTAACGTTTGGAGGCGGAATAACAATGGTATAAGGTTCTCTCTCATCTACTTCTGAATGAAAATACTTGTTTTCCATCCAGTAGTTATACCATTTATCTTCTACTTTTTTTGAATCGTATTGGGAAGCAATCGCCATATTGGTCTGGTTTTTGAAAATAAAGGCAAAAGTAAATATAACTTAAGGATTATAAAAGAAGTTGATTTGAATATAATTTTGAACGCATATCATTTCAGCTTATCTTTATCTTTTAGTTTTAAAAGACAGGAATTATGAAAAAATTTATTGCTATTGTCATTTTTGTTCTTGCCGGTATAGGCAGCGGAATGGCCCAGGAAACAGCCAAAATAGAATTCAAATCTGAGACTATTGATTATGGCGAAATAAAAAAAGGAAGTGACGGCATACGTATTTTTGAATTTACCAATACCGGTAACGTTCCATTGGTTATTGCTAACGTAACATCAAGCTGTGGTTGTACTATTCCTAAAAAGCCTGAAGATCCTATTCAGCCAGGAGAAACTGGAGAAATTCAGGTAAAATACAACACCAAAATTGTAGGACCAATTAGAAAGACGGTAACCGTTTATTCCAATGCTGATGAATCTACAAAATCACTAAAAATCAAGGGTCGAGTTATTGAAGAAGATAACAGCAGCCGTTAATTATTTAGAATTTAGTTGTAAAAAGGGCCGTTTGCTAAGTTACAAATACTGCAAACGGTTTTTTTTATGCCTTAAAATTGAAAATTTAACTTGAAAAGTTCATCTTTAATTTAGTTGAATAATAACACTATTTAGCCTTAAAATCTTACAGGAATTTTGCATTTTTGCAGTGTATTAAAATCAATCTCATGCCAAATATTTCGAATAAAGGGCGTAATATGCCCGAATCTCCAATAAGAAAATTAGTTCCTTATGCTGAAGCAGCTATCAAGAAAGGAAAAATAATCTACCAATTAAATATTGGGCAACCAGATATTGAAACTCCTAAAGCAGCTTTAGCCGCTGTAAAGAACAATGATATTGAGGTGCTTTCCTATAGTCACTCTGCTGGTTTCGAATCTTATAGAACCAAATTAGCTAAATATTACCGCAAGAATGATATCCCGGTAAATGCCGAAGATATTATTATTACTACCGGAGGTTCTGAAGCTTTGATGTTTGCGATGGGAAGTATTACCGATCCCGGTGATGAAGTTATAATTCCCGAACCTTTTTATGCAAACTACAATGGTTTTGCAACCGCTTCTGGAGTACAAATTGTTCCAATTAAAGGATCTATAGAAGATAATTTTTCGCTTCCTCCAATTTCGGAATTTGAAAAATTGATTACCGAAAAAACGAGGGCTATTTTACTTTGTAATCCAGGAAATCCTACCGGTTACCTTTATACCCGTGAAGAAATCCAACAACTGGCAGACTTAGCACTGAAGCACGATCTTTTTATTGTTGCAGATGAAGTTTACCGCGAATTTGCTTACGATGGTGTAAAACATCATTCTATTATGAGCATTCCCGGGCTGGAACAAAACGCTATTATGGTAGATTCTGTTTCCAAGCGCTATAGTATGTGCGGTGCAAGAATTGGATGTTTGGTGACAAAAAATCCGGAAGTAATGATTGCTGCTATGAAATTTGCTCAGGCAAGATTAAGTCCACCTACATTTGCCCAAATAGCTTCAGAAGCTGCATTAGATACACCAGACGAGTACTTTGAGGAAGTAAATAAAGAATATACCGAAAGAAGAAACCTTTTAATTGAAGGTTTAGAAAGAATTCCTGGTGTTAAAGTAGCAAAACCTAAAGGCGCTTTTTACTGTATCGCAGAACTACCGGTAGAAAATGCCGATAAATTTGCACAGTGGCTACTGGAGAGTTTTGAATTGAACAAAGAAACAGTAATGGTAGCTCCTGCAGCCGGCTTCTACTCTACTCCTAATACAGGAATGAATCAGGTGCGAATTGCTTATGTCTTGAAAAAAGAGAATCTTGAGAGAGCCATTGAAATTCTTAAGGTAGCTCTGGAAGAATACAACAAATAATTCATCTATGCAGGTTGCTGAAAATTTTTCTCTCAAAGCATACAATACTTTTGGAGTAGATGTGATGGCCAGAAAATTCATCTCGGTGCATAACACCGAGGAGTTAAGAGATGTTTTACAGCAGGCATATGCTTCAGAAATATTTATACTTGGTGGAGGCAGCAATATGCTGCTAACTAAAGACATAGACAAAACAGTTGTTCATATTGGCTTAAAAGGTATTGAACTTATTTCTGAAAGCCGCGATGAAGTAATTTTAAAAGTTGGTGCCGGTGAAAACTGGCACCAGTTTGTTTTATATTGTATTGAAAGAGGCTACGGCGGACTTGAAAACCTCTCTTTAATTCCCGGTAATGTTGGTACTGCTCCAGTTCAAAATATAGGCGCCTACGGCGTTGAACTTAAAGACACTTTTGAGTCATGTGAAGCTATGCGCATTCAAACGCTGGAAGTTGATACTTTTACCGGTACTCAATGCGAATTTGGTTATCGAAACTCTGTTTTTAAAAATAAACTAAAGGGAGAATACATTATCACTTCGGTAAATTTCAGACTGAGCAAGAACAATCACAAATTAAGCACTTCTTACGGAGCAATACAGGAAGAGCTGGATAAACATAATATTAAAACCCCTACCATAAAAAATGTTTCTGATGCAGTTATTAGCATTCGGCAGCAAAAATTACCCGATCCAAGGGAACTGGGAAATAGTGGTAGCTTTTTTAAAAATCCGGTAATTGAAGAAACTGAATTCAAAAAGCTACAAAAACAATTTTCTGAAATACCCTTTTATACTTTGGACGAAAATAAAATTAAAATCCCGGCGGGCTGGCTCATAGATCAGGCCGGTTTAAAAGGCTTTCGAAAAGGTGATGCGGCAGTTCATAAAAATCAGGCTTTGGTCCTGGTGAATTATGGAGATGCAACCGGACAAGAGATTTTAGCGTTATCAAAGGAGATCCAGGATAAGATTTATAAAAAATATGGTATTAGATTGGAACCAGAGGTAAACGTTATCTAAGTTCTCTAGAAATGTAAAAACAATCAAACTTCAATAATATTTTATATTTAGCTTAAAATTAACAACATAGCCTATAATATTTCTTATATTTATATTATCAATATCGGGGTGCTTCGGCTGAGATATACCCGTACTACCTGATCTGGATAATTCCAGCGAAGGAAATATTGAATCTGTAAAGACTTAATTGTCTTTTAAGAGAGAGCTTCATTTTCTTTATAGAGGATGAAGCTTTTTTTGTTTGAATATCTGCATAAAAAAACCCGCCATGAAACCGGCGGGTTTTTTATAATTTAAATTTGTCCCGTCCTGAAATAGCGATACACTAAAATAGTAGTGTAATGAAAAGTTCAGCAAAGACTGGGTATGTAAAGCGTACCCAAAAAGATTATTCGATTTCTTTTAAACTCCAAGTGGTCCATGAAATTGAGTCCGGAGCGC
>DATFJA010000097.1:0-4646 GCA_035269545.1 Salegentibacter sp. | reverse complement strand
CAGTCACCGGATTTTCAAGATCAAAAGTTCCAAAAACCTTTATTCCTTCAGTATTATTTATAGTAGAAAAATCTTCCTGTTTCATAATGATATTTCGGGCACCCTGGGCTTCCAGAGACTCATAAATACCATCTACTGCTTTTTGCAAATCAAAATCACCTTGCGGATTCACCGGACCTGTGATCAATAAAGTATATAAATTCCCTTCCAGGGTTCCCGCATCAAAAGTCTCACTTCCTAGCAACATTTCCTGGAGTTCGTCATCACGATCTACCGTTTTTCTTACCAGCACTTCGGGCGTAGTGATGGTCACTTGTGGCGTACCGTATTCACTTCTAATCCAATCGCCTTCCAGCAATTCTTTGGTTTCATTTCCTAAAACTGAATCCTGTACATAATCAAAGCCTTTGGTATTTACTAGAATGGTAATAACAATAATGGCTAAGACCACAATTCCGCCAAGCACAGCGATAATCTTATTTCTTCTTTTTTTCTTTAATTTTTCCTTTCGGTAATTTTCATCCTGCATCAATTCCTCCTCTGTCGGTTCGGGAACCACCTGCCTAATGTCTTTTATAAGATGCTCTACTTTTGTACGATCGCTTTTTGCGGTAATCACATCTGGTCTTGAATTGGCAAATTTGGCCAAATCGGCACGTTTTAATAACTGCTGAAGATTATCTATAGATTTATCCTTCAAGCTTAATTCGCCAGCTTGTTTTCTTAACTCTAAATAAGCGATAAGTTCTGAAGTGGTGCTTTCCAGCGCCCTGTCATAGATCTTTCTATCAAGGTATTTTCTAACACTAAAAGTAAGCTGAGAATAATACTCTTTAATCTCCCTATTTGGCAGTAAAGAAGAATTATCTAATTGTTTTAGTTCAAGCATAGCCTGCTCATAAGGCGGTAATTCCTGTTCTTCTTCTTTCTTTTTCTTCTTTTTTCTGAAGAAATAAAAGGCAACCGCAACAACAACCAATGCAGCAAGCAGCCACCAAACCCAGTTTGGCACCTCAAAGGGCTTCGGCACATCTACCGCCGGTTTTATAGGATACATTTTCTGGCGAGTAGTATCTACTTTTACATCGGCAACCTCAACTCTAAAAGAATCGGTTAAATATTCCCGGTTTTGTATTATAATTTTCTGCTGAGGAATTGTATAGGAACCGGAATCAAATTGGGTAAGCGAGTATTTCTTTAAAAGTTTAAACCTATCTTCAACCGATGTGGTATCAGCTTCTAAAGACTCTACCATTTCCATAGGATCAAAAGTTTGGCCTTCAGGGAAAACCACCAAATTGGTCGTATCGGTTTCCACTTCAATGCTATAAGTAACCTGTTCTCCAATTTTGACCGAAGTAGAATCTACTGAAGCATTTATTTTTGGCTGCTGTGCGAAAGATGGAAAAGATAACAACACAAAAAGCAGCAAGGTTGCCGCTTTGGAAATGGTAATTGTTGCTAAAGACCTATTTTTCATTCTTTTTAACCTCTTCTTTTAAAATAACCCAGTAATTTTTTTACGTAGCTTTCATCTACGCGGTTGTTAATAACGCCGGCTCCACTTAGGGTAAAACTTTCATTGAAATAAGCCGCCCGTCCTCGATAATATTCAGCGTAATTTTTTCGAACTGTTTTCGAACCGGTGTTTACCGTAACAAATTCTCCGGTTTCCTCATCCAACATTTGTACCAATCCTAAATTTGGAATTTCCTCCTCGGCGGGATCAAAAACTCTAATCCCGGTAACATCATGCTTGTTCCCTGCAATTTTTAAAGTTTGCTGATAGTCTTCGTCCATAAAATCTGAAAGCATAAAGACAATTGCCTTTTTCTTCATCACGTTAGAGAGGTATTTTATGGCTGCCGCTATATCGGTTTTTTTAGATTGCGGCTTAAATTCTATCAATTCCCTTATAATTCGCAATACGTGATAGCGACCTTTTTTAGGCGGAATATAAAGCTCTATTTTATCTGAAAAAAGCATCAGCCCAATCTTATCGTTGTTTTGGGTTGCCGAAAAAGCCAAAGTGGCAGCAATTTCGGTAATTACATCTTTTTTTAGCTGATCTTTTGTTCCAAAGAATTCAGAGCCTGAAACATCTACCATAAGCATCATGGTAAGCTCGCGCTCTTCCTCAAAAACCTTCACAAAGGGTTCACTATAACGCGCGGTAACGTTCCAGTCTATATTCCTTACATCATCTCCAAACTGGTATTGCCTAACTTCACTAAAAGTCATTCCGCGACCTTTAAAAGTAGAATGATATTCCCCGCCAAAAACGTGATCGCTCAAACGCCGGGTTTTTATTTCAATCTTTCTTACCTTTTTTAAAAGCTCTTTAGTATCCATTAGGAAACGATTGTGTTTTTACACAAATTATTGGGAAATGCGAAAATTAGTGGAAAATTATAGCTTAAGGCACCTCTATCTCGTTCACTATCTTGTGTACAATATCTTCTGAAGTTACATTCTCTGCTTCGGCCTCGTAGGTAATTCCAATTCTATGGCGGAGCACATCTAGAACTACAGCACGTACGTCTTCCGGGATTACATATCCGCGACGTTTGATAAATGCATAACATTTTGAAGCTCGTGCAAGATTAATACTTCCCCTTGGCGAAGCACCAAAACTAATTAGCGGTTTTAGGTCTTTTAGATTATATTTTTCAGGAGTTCTGGTAGCAAAAATAATATCAAGAATATATTTTTCGATTTTCTCATCCATATAAACTTCCCGAACGGCTTTTTGCGCACGCAAAATTTGCTCGATACTTACCACTGGATTTACCTTTGGAAACTCTCCCTTTAAGTTAGCACGCATAATTAACTGCTCGTCGTTAATTTCAGGATAATCTATAACGGTTTTTAACATAAAACGGTCTACCTGTGCTTCCGGCAAAGGATAAGTTCCTTCCTGCTCTACCGGGTTTTGCGTAGCCATTACCAAAAACGGCTTATCTAAAATAAAAGTCTCTTCACCAATGGTTACCTGCTTTTCCTGCATGGCCTCCAGCAAAGCCGATTGCACTTTGGCCGGTGCACGGTTAATCTCATCTGCCAATACGAAATTTGCAAAAATGGGACCTTTTTTAATGCTGAAATCATTCAGCTTCATATTGTAGATTAAAGTTCCCACAACATCAGCCGGTAAAAGATCTGGCGTAAACTGGATCCTGCTAAAACTACCATGAACAGCCTGGGAAAGTGTATTAATAGCCAGGGTTTTTGCCAGACCGGGAACACCCTCAAGCAAGATATGACCCTGCCCTAACAAACCAATGAGCAAGCGCTCCATCATATGCTTTTGCCCTACTATCACCTTATTTACTTCGGCGTTTAGTAAATCTACAAAAGCACTTTCCCTCTCAATTTTTTCATTTAAACTCGCAATATCTACAGAGGCGTTGTTATCTATCATTTTATAAGTATTAAAGACCTTAAATTCGTGGCCGCAAATTGGAAAATTATTAGCGTATAGGCTGTTAATGTATGGTTAAAAAACAAAAAAGCAGCCTATTATAGCTGCTCTTTTTTTATACGGGAATTATTTTTATTATTCCAAATAAATTGTTTCAAGATCTACGGCAACATCTTCTTCTACAGTTACATTATCCATAGATATTGTTTCTAAACCGGTTTCAGCATCTGGAGTTACAGTTACCTGGTAAACCCCTGCCGGTACGCCGTGTAATACAAAATTCCCAGATTCATCGGTATAAGCCGAGATGGTATGACTCGCATTTTGGGCTTTCACCAGGCTTTGAAAATCTGTAGGATGTACTTTTCCCATAATCGAACCTGTATTGGCCATTGCCGACATTCTAATTACCGGCTTTAAAATATAGCCTGAATTTCCATTCATTACCACAGATTCGTCTACATCGAAGTCGAGAAGGTATGCATAAGTCTCTCCTGCTTCAAGCTCTTGTTGTACATTTAATTTTAATCCAGATTGTTGAGCGCTTGGCGTCGCAATAGGAATTTCCACTCCATCTACAACTACAACATTATCCGGTCCTAAAACCAATCTTATTTGATCAAGGTAACCTGCAGGAATTTCTACATCTACCAATAATTGAGAAACTCCACCGGTTAATTGTAACAGGTCGTAACGGCCGGTTTCAACATTTGTTAGACTTTCCCACTCAGCTTCCTCTTCGCCCACAGCGGCTTCGGTTTTAATCATCACATCCTGTACATCTACCCAAACGTGATCATAGTCACCGGGTGCATCGGTCATCCTCACGGTTAATTGAGCCGTGCCTTCTTCGGCAGTATCGTCATCACTACAGCTGGTAAATCCGAAAGCGATTACTGTGGCAAGCAATAGGCTTTTTAACTTCAAGTTTTTCATTGTTCTTTTCATAAATAGGTTTTTGATCGTTCTAAGGCAATAACGCAACATAGCGTATTAAATTTTATAAAGGAACTTAGATTAAGTAAATTTAACAAGTTTTTAAATTGCGTATGTAAGCACAAGCTACTTACTTGTAAACACTTTAGTATTAAGAAAAATAACTTATGAAAACTGCATTAATTACAGGAGCCACCAGTGGAATAGGAAAAGCTACCGCAGCTGCCTTCGCTAAAGAAGGAATTAACCTTATTCTCTGCGGAAGAAGAGAAGAGCGATTAGCTGAATT
>DATFJA010000096.1:0-8021 GCA_035269545.1 Salegentibacter sp. | reverse complement strand
TTTTCTTCTGAATTAGACAGAAAAAGGATCATTTCCTTCTTTTTGGCTTCTTTCTCTTCTGAAATATTTTTTTTCTCTGTAGCCATAATTACTTAGTTGCAACTTTAATTTCTGTTTGCTGTTTGAAGTAAGGCAGATAACGCTGAAGTCTTTCTGAAATCATATCAGATACCCCGTCTCCGGTAATTGTAGCTCCAGAGATAGCGTCTACCTTATTATCGTCTTTATCTGAAGGATCTATATCACCTTTTACCACAGATACACCAATTAGATTACCATTACTATCAAAGATCTTTTCATTTGCAAAACTTTCTCTAAACCACTCTTTAGTGATTTCGGCACCAAGACCGGGAGTTTCTCCAAGGTGGTCAAAAGTGGCACCTTTAATAGTATTTACATCATCCTTTAAAGAAATGTAACCAAAGATCGCATTCCATAACCCATTACCTCTTAAAGGAACTATATAATATTTAGAACCTTCGTAGTTAGCAATATATAAAGGATAGTTTTGATCTATAGGCTCTTTCTTAAGCTCCTTGGCCAAATCTACCGTAAAAGCATCTACGCCCTCTTTTACATTCCCCTCTTGATTTAAGGTTAATGCCTCGGTGATATATTGGTTATAAAGTTCTTCTGCTCCTGCTCTATCGGTCTCAACACCAATAGTAGCCAGAATACTCTGCATCTTTTCCTGGCGCACATTTTCTCTCTGGATAGGCTGAAGTGAGGTTGCAGTAAAAGCCAATACTGAGGCTACAACCAACACCATAATCACCGCAAAAAGAAACGTATAACCGTTACTATTTGTTTTATTTACTGATTTTTCTTCCATAACTAAACTGCTGTTTTCACCTGTGCGGTGGCGGATTTAATTCTTTTCTTTCTACGCTTAATATTCGACTGAATTACGTAGTGATCTATCGTTGGCGCAAAAACGTTCATAAGCAGGATTCCAAGCATCACTCCTTCAGGATATGCTGGATTAAAAACCCTAATCATTACTGAGAGGAAACCTATTAAAAATCCGTAGATCCATTTCCCTTTCATAGTTTGCGCGGCCGATACAGGATCTGTAGCCATAAAGACAATACCAAAGGCAAGACCTCCAATAATAAGATGACCATACCATGGGAAATTCGTTAGTTCATTGCCTGTTAGACCCATTGACGGTAACATGTTGAAAATAAAGCCCATTACTGCCGCACCAATAAAGGCACTTAATATAATTCTCCAGCTTCCTACTTTTGTTAATATTAAAAGCAGGGCTCCTACTAGAACCAAAAGCGTAGAGGTTTCAGCAACAGATCCCGGAATTACTCCGTAGAACATATCCATCATACTGTAACTTACATTATCTCCCGCTGCTAAAGAACCAAGAATAGTTTCTCCAGAAATCGCATCTATACTACTTGCCTCACTAACCCAAACCTGGTTACCAGACATATAAGTAGGATATGCAAAAAATGCAAAGGCTCTCGCCGTAAGTGCAGGGTTAAGAATATTCATTCCGGTTCCTCCAAAGGCTTCTTTACCAACAAGAACTGCAAATACTACAGATAGCGCCAACATCCAGAGTGGAAAATCTATAGGCATAATCATTGGTATCAACAACCCGGTCACCAAATATCCTTCATTTACTTCGTGCCCTCTAAAGATGGCAAAGGCAAATTCAATTCCTAATCCTACCGCGTAAGAAACCACGATCATAGGAACAATTTTTATTGCTCCGTGTAAAAATGCATCCCAAAAGGTAAAATCTCCACCTAGTTGAATAAAGTGTTGGTAACCCTGGTTCCACATTCCGAAAATTAAAGCCGGAATAAGTGCAAGCACCACTGTTATCATTGTACGCTTTAAATCTACAGCGTCACGAATATGAGCTCCTTTTTGCGTGGTATGATTTGGGGTAAACAGGAAAGTATCTATTGCATTTACAGCAGGTGCATACTTTTCATATTTTTTCCCAGGTGCAAAAGGCTCCTTTATTTTATCTAATCTTTGTCTAATCCATTCCATAATTCTACTGCTTTTTAACCTACTTCAGTAATCATTAAATCCAAGCCCAGGCGAATAATATCCTGAACCTCCATCTTAGATGTATTCACATATTCTACCAAAGCGAAATCTTCTGGAGCTACTTCATAGATCCCAAGATTCTCCATCTTTTCAATATCACCGGCCATACAAGCTTTAATAAGTTGCATTGGGTAAACATCCATAGGCAAAACCTCTTCCATTTCGCCGGTTACTACAAGTGCTCTTTCCTCTCCATTCAAATTGGTAGTAGGCTTAAACTTCCTGTTTGGAAACAAAAAGGATAAAGAAGTTCTTGAGTTTGAGTGAATATTATTATAAGTAAAAGGTAACCAACCAAAAGCTCTGTATTGGTTTCCTTCAGGGATTAGCGTTACTTCGTTTGAGAAGAAACTTACATGTTGATCGTAAGCTAATTTTAAACCGGTAAGCACATTTCCTGAAATGATACGAACATCTTCATCTACTTTTTGAATAAGGTCTGAAACCTCAGCACCAATTTTTGTAGAAAAATACTTTCGATTAGTAGCTTCACTACCTGTTACAGCAACAGTTTTATCAGCAATATAATTCCCGGTCAGGAAAAGATTACCAATAACGGTTACATCTTCAGGATTTACGGTCCAAACTCTATCCCCTTGATTAATAGGATCTATTTTATGAATTTGCACCCCAACATTCCCTGCAGGATGTGGACCTTTCACATTATGAAGTTCTACCCCTTCAATATCTTTTAAATACTGAGCCGAGCTAGCATCTACCCCCAGGTGAACTTTACCTGGTGTAAGTTTTTTAAGCGCATTAATTCCTTCCTGAAAAGCAGCTATCTTTTCTTTTAGGATAAAACCCCAGTCTGGAGCTAATGGCCCGGTACTTACTGCAGAAATAAAGATAGCTTTTGGCGTATCTTTAGGATCGGCTATAATATCGTAAGGACGTTGATTAATAAAGGCGCCACAACCACTTTCTAAAATGCGTTGTTTTACAGCTTCAGCATCAGAAGAAGCAGCGTCCATTTTTCCAAAATCTTTGTAAGTGTCTTCAGGATCGGCCTCTATAATCACCTCCATGATCTTACGCTTTTCACCACGCTTAATTTGCTTAAGCACCCCGCTTACAGGGCTGGTAAAACGTATTTCATCAGTGTATTTTGAAAAGAAAATTTCATCGCCGGCAAGGACCTTAGCCCCTTCTTTTATAACCATTTTAGGTACCAAAGCGTGAAAATCTGGCGGCTTAATTGCGTAGGTCTTGGACCTCGGAGCCTTTACCAGCTCTTTTTCCGCCTCCCCTTGTAATTTTAGAGATAATCCTCTTTTAATTCGAATGTCTTTTGACATAGGATGGAGTGTATGTTAAAAATTTTTGTTTTGAGTCGTGCAAATTTAGGAATTTTAACCACACTTTTCCCAAGAAACCAAAGATTTTTAAGCATTTAAAACTGTTAAAATGAAATGTTAAAAATAATGGAATAAGAATTGTAATTACATTTGTCTAGATTCTATTTCGAATGAAAAACTTTTTCACACTCTTATTCCTGTCTATTTCGTCGCTGGCATTGACCGCTCAGGCTGCGAAGGAAACACTTCCGCCAAATTATATAAGAAGCGTTAAGCTCTCTGGAAACAATGCCACACCCTACGGTAATCCTGTTTTACAATTAGGAGAGACTTTATTGTTGGAGTTTGACGATATCATTGGCGATGAGGCTGATTATTACTACACCATAGAACATTATAATTACGACTGGACACCCACACAACTTGCTAAAAATGAATATTTGATAGGTTTTGATGACATCAGGATCTTTAATTATTTAAATTCTTATAATACACTGCAACCTTTTTCCCATTATGAACTTAAAATCCCCAATGAAGATACCGGCGGCTTTAGAGTAAGTGGTAATTACATGATCAAAATCTACAACAGGGAGAAGGAATTAGTTTTTTCGCGAAAATTTATGGTTTATGAAAACATAGCTCAGGTTAGAGTAAACCTGAGACGCTCCCGGGATCTTACATTTATAGATAAAAAACAAGTAGTTAATTTCACAATTGAATCTCCAAATTTACTACTTAAAAATCCGGAAAACACTGTGAAGGTTCTTATTACAAAGAACCACAATTTAAAAACGGCTATAAAAAATATTGATCCTCAGTATAACATTGGGAATGAGTTAGTTTACAGGTATGACACTAAAACAGCTTTTTGGGGAGGCAATGAATACTTGCAGTTTGACAACAAAGAATTAAGAGCCTCCACCGGCGATATTAGTTCAGTTGCTTTAAATGACTTATACCACCATTATCTGTTTACAGATCGCACAAGGGCGAACGAACCGTACACCTATAATCCTGACATTAACGGACAATTTCTAATAAGGAGTCTACCAGCCGAAAACCCTGCTATAGAAGCCGAATATGTATGGGTTCATTTTCAACTTCAGAATTATTCAGAATTAAACGGTGGGGAAATTCATTTATACGGAGCTTTTAACAATTTTAATTTAGATGAAAGCACCCGTCTTTTTTATAATGAAAATTCCGATCTTTATGAAGGTGCAAGGCTATTTAAACAAGGATATTATAATTACAAATACGTATTAAAACGCGCGGACGGAACGATTGATGAAGGTTTTTTTAGCGGCAATTTTGATGAAACAGAAAACTCCTACCAGGTTTTGGTGTACTACCGAAATCTGGGTGCCAGATACGACCGATTGATCGGTTTGGGCACAGGGAATTCTACGGCGATTACAAATTAGAATAAGAGACCAACCAATTCCTTTTAAAAATGGCAAGCAATAGATTTGATCTCAAATATAGGGGCACTAAATGTTTAAATTGTGGATTCCCGATTGATAAGAGCGACAAATATTGCCCTAGCTGCGGACAATTAAATAGCACCAAAAAATTAAAATTCGACGACTTTTTCTCCGAATTTTTTTCAGGACTCTTTGCTTACGACTCGCGTTTTCAAAGAACTTTTCGGGTTTTATTATTTTCTCCCGGTAAAATTTCTAAAGATTATATTAATGGAAAGCGGATGTGCTACGCTAACCCATTTAGATTTTACTTAAGCGCTTCAATTATTTTCTTTTTAATTTGGAGTTTTACGAATTCCTTTGACAATATTCAGCCGATAACAGATGCTGATGAAATACAACAGCTTCAACAGGACAGCTTAAAGATAGATACTCCTAATTTAGTACCCACACCCGCAGGTAATATGAACCTGGATTCAATCATAAAGATTCAACAGGAAAATAAGAAAAAATCATACAAAGAGTTTTATATAGCACCGCAGAAACTTGATTCGATGAGTTACCTGGATGCAGGAACTAAAAAACTAAATATTTATTCAAGATTCTATAAAGAAACAAATATTAGAGATACTGAAATCGCAATGGATAGCCTGGCTTACCCGCAAACCAATTACAACCACTGGTTGTACAAAAAAGCGGTAGATTGGAATACAGTAAAAGAAAACCCTCCACTATTCTTTAATTATTTTGTAAATAAACTTCCCTTCATTATCTTTTTCTACTTACCGGTTTTTGCGCTTTTTATTTGGTTGCTTTACCTAAGAAGACCTTTTAATTATATGGAGCATTTAATTTTTGCTTTTCATGTACAAACTACCTTTTTTATTATTTACGCCCTAGCCTTACTTATGGATTACCTTCTAAAAGATTGGGCTATTACTATTGCTACCACAATTTTTACATTCTATTTGTACAAAGCTATGCGCAACTTTTACGGACAGGGACGTGTTAAAACCATTGTAAAGTTCATACTCTTAAACTTTATATTCTTTATTTTAGCGGGAATAGCAACAATAATATCAATTTTAGCATCTTTTGCTATTTATTAACTTATGGTTCAACAAGTTACAAGAGGAATAAAAATTTCGGTTAATACCGATTTTGAGGGTACTTTACTAAAGAACCTGGGTTCCCGTTTTGCCTTTTCTTATCATATAACTATAGAGAATCAAAGTAATGATTCGGTGCAGCTAACCTCACGTTTCTGGAAGATCAAAGACGCTTTAAATCATACTGAAATTGTGCAGGGTGAAGGTGTAATTGGCCAAAAACCTGTATTAAAACCTGGGGAATCTCACACTTACCAAAGTGGCTGCCTTCTAAATTCTCCATTTGGTTCCATGAGCGGTTATTACAATATGGTAAGTTTTACCTCAACTCGAAAATTCAGGGTAAAAATTCCTACTTTCAAACTAAGCGCTCCGTTTGCTGTGAATTAAATTCCTTTAAACTCTTTGCTCAATACCTGTTCTTTCTGAAGATCTTCATATTTAAAAACCAACTTCCCGGGCAAGAATTCTATTTGAGAAATACTTTTCGTTTTTAAGAAACCGCGATCTATAATTAAATCTATTTCTTTATCTCCTTTTCCCGCGGAATGATGAAACTCCCATAAATTTTCGGCTGAAAGATTTTTTTCCTTTCGAAAAGTTGAAAACCATTCTTCCCTAAGCTTTTTTACTGCTGAAGTATATAAAGGAGAAGAAGACCAAATTTGCGACTGAAATTTTAGTTTTTTAAAATGCTTCTCTTTACCGTCCCACACAAATTCAGCAAAGAATAATCCTGAAGACCAATCGGCTATCACAACTGTGAAGGGTTCTATATTCTTTAGATTATAATTTTCGATTTCGGTTTCAATACTATCGAACATAAGCCAGTCTTTTAAAACCAGCCCCCTGCTCTTTCGGTAAGATTCTTCACGCTTATGTGACACAAAACCACCATTCATAAGGCATAAGACTCTCTTTTTTTCACTAACTCCTATCCAGCTACCTCCGGCAACTGCATCTTCGGGAAAAAGCATTCTCATACCGTCTTTAGTCTTGAAATCTGGAGGATAGGTTTCTCTTTCATTTGCTTCATCTCTATTTGAGGTAAGGATGAACCCGTTAGGATTTTCAATATGAGGCGTGAGACTTATGGTGCACATAAAATTTTCTTAATAATAGTCCTGAATTTACAAAATTAGTTAAGCTTTAGTAAAGGCCCATTTAGAAGGATTAAAAATCACGTAATTTTTTTACCTTTATGCTTACAATAATTAAAAACCAACAAAATACATAATAATTATGGGAAAAGGATTTTTTCACGTTCCAAAGGCGGTTAACGAGCCAGTGAAATCTTACGCTCCGGGAACCCCGGAAAGGGAAGAAGTTTTACTCACTTATAAAGACCTTTATAACTCCAATATGGAAGTACCTCTTTATATTGGATCTGAAGCGATAAAAACAGGAGATACAGCAGATATTCGCCCTCCACACGACCACAGGCACAAAGTAGGAACTTATCACCTAGCGAAGAAAAAGCATGTGGATCAAGCTATAGATGAAGCTTTAAAAGCAAGAGAAAAATGGGCTAAATTAGAATGGGAACAACGCGCTGCTATTTTCTTAAAAGCAGCCGATCTTATTGCTGGACCATACCGATCTAGAATTAATGCTGCCACGATGATAGGGCAGTCGAAAAATATATACCAGGCAGAGATAGATTCAGCCTGTGAGCTATGTGACTTTTTACGTTTTAACGTAGAGTACATGTCTGATATGTACAACGAACAACCAAATTCTTCTGAAGGAAATTGGAATCGTGTAGAGTATAGACCTCTAGAAGGTTTTGTTTACGCCATTACTCCTTTCAATTTTACCGCTATTTCCGGTAACTTGCCTTCAAGCGCAGCCCTTATGGGTAATGTTGCAGTTTGGAAGCCTAGCGACAGCCAGGTTTTTTCTGCACAGGTAATCATGGAAGTATTTAAAGAAGCTGGTTTGCCAGATGGTGTTATTAATATGGTAATGGGAGATCCGGTAATGATTACCGACACCGTGCTTGACAGTCCTGATTTTTCCGGAATTCATTTTACAGGAAGTACAAATGTATTTAAAGGAATTTGGGGTAAAATTGGTAACAACATCCAGAAGTACAAAACATACCCAAGAATTGT
>DATFJA010000095.1:0-5377 GCA_035269545.1 Salegentibacter sp. | reverse complement strand
TTGGTTTTCAATTTTTGTTGCGTCTATTGCATAGCGGCGATCGTGGCCGGCACGATCTTCTACATAAGCGATCTGTTCTAAATAACTTCCGGTTTCTTTGGGTTTTAGAACATCCATGATTTCACATATCTTATGGGCTATATAATTGTTATTACGTTCATTTCTTCCGCCAATATTATAAACCTCTCCGGCTTTTCCACTAGCATAAGCAAGGTTAATACCTTTGGCATGATCTAAAACATACAACCAGTCTCTTACATTTTTACCATCCCCGTAAATAGGAATATTTTCGCCCTGTAAAGCTTTTCTTATTACTGTTGGTATTAGTTTTTCATCGTGCTGCTTCGGGCCGTAATTATTAGAGCAGTTCGTAATAACGGTATTCAATCCATAAGTGTGATGATAACTTCTTATAATCATATCAGATCCTGCTTTACTGGCAGAATAAGGAGAGTTTGGTGCGTAGGGAGTTTCTTCGGTAAACAAACCTGTTTCTCCCAGGGTACCATAAACTTCATCTGTTGAGATATGAAGAAATCGGTTATTCTTACATTCTTTCTTATATTCAAAAGGCTTATTCATCCAGAACTTATAAGCAACATCAACTAAAGTAAAGGTCCCTCTAACATTGGTTTCTATAAATACTCCCGGATTTTTTATGGAATTATCTACATGAGATTCTGCCGTAAAATGAATAACTCCACTAATATTATATTTTTCAAAAAGCTCTTCCACCAGGTTTCTGTTACAGATATCCCCTTCTACAAAGGTGTATCTATCATTACGCTCAACCTCTTTCAGGTTACTGAGATCCCCTACATAGGTTAGCAGATCGAGGTTAATAATTGAAGCATCGGGATTAGCTTTCAGAAAAAAAGGAATAAAATTAGAACCTATAAATCCGGCTCCTCCTGTAACTAATATTGTTTTTGTTGCTAACATTCTTTGCGCTTTAGGCCTTAAGCTATAGGCTTTAAAAATTTTTTAGTGATTCTTTCTCGATATAAATTCATTCCTGCTATAACAATTATGAATTCATTCGAACTGATGTATTTTTCAATTTATGAATACAATCTTGAAGACTTTCCTTCCAGAATGGGATCTTATAATTAAATTCATCTTTAATTTTATTCTTATCCATTAAGGAATAATAAGGGCGTTGTGCCGGGGTGGGATAAGCGGTTGTTGGTATTGGATGAACCACACAATCTAATCCTGCCTGGATCATGATCTCTCTGGCAAAGTCATACCACGAGCAAACTCCCTCATTGGTAAAATGATAGGTTTCAACCTTCTCGATTTCCGCAAAAACAGCTCTCTGCAAAATAAATTCTGCCAGATCCCTGGCATATGTAGGAGCCCCAACCTGGTCGCAAATCACATTCAAGTCCCCTTTCTCTTCTCCTAATCGCAACATGGTCTTTACAAAATTATTTCCAAAAGATGAATAAACCCAGGAAGTACGAATAATTAATGAATTAGCCGGATTGATATTTTTCATTGTGATTTCTCCAGCAAGTTTGGTTCTACCGTAAGTGTTTACTGGCGAGTTAGGATGATCTACCGCGTAAGGCTTATACCCCTTACCGTCAAAAACATAATCTGTAGAGATGTGAATTAGTTTTACGGCTTTTTCCTTTGCTATTTCTGCAAGATTTTGAACGGCTATATGATTTATCATTTTAGCCAATTCTGGTTCCGACTCTGCTTTATCTACAGCGGTATATGCTGCGCAATTTATAATTACATCAATTTTGTTTTTATCAACAAAGCTTTCTACTGCATTCTTATTGCAGATATCAAGCTCTTCTCTTCCTGTAAAAAAGAATTCAAATGCAGAATAAGCATGGCTTAGCTCATTTATCTCTGAGCCTAATTGTCCTTTAGATCCAGTTATTAACAGCCTCATTTTCATATAAATTTTCGAAGAAATTAAAAGTCTCAGCCTTTTCCAACAGAGGCTGATTCTTATCTTTTTCTGACAGCAATAATTCCTCCGCCGCTACTTTCCAGTCAATAGCAAGTCTTTTATCATTAAATAATATTCCGCGGTCATATTCAGGAGCGTAATAATTATCGCATTTATAGGCAAAGGTGGCTGTCTCACTTAGCACAACAAACCCATGGGCAAAGCCCCGGGGTACAAAAAGTTGTCTTTTATTCTCTGCACTTAGTTCAACCACTACAGCCTTGCCAAAAAAAGGGGAACCCTCACGAATATCTACGGCAACGTCCAGTACAGTTCCTTCCAAAACTCTTACAAGCTTAGATTGGGTAAAAGGAGGTAATTGATAATGCAAACCTCTTAATACCCCGTAAGAAGATTTTGACTCATTATCCTGGCAAAAATTAAGCTCAAAACCAAGAAATTTTTCCAGAGCATCTTTCCGGAAAATCTCGCTAAAATATCCCCTGTCATCACCAAAAATTTTTGGTTGGCAAATAACTACATCCGGAATTTCAGTTCTATTAAAATTCATAAAATTCTTATTTCCTTGCACGTTTGATCAAGTATTGACCATATTCATTCTTTTTTAAAGGTTCAGCGAGCTCCAGGAGCTCATCTCTGGAGATATAAGCTTTCTCGTAAGCAATCTCTTCAAGGCAGGCGACTTTCAAACCCTGTCTTTTTTCGATCGTATGAATAAAATTTGAAGCTTCCAGCATAGATTCATGGGTACCGGTATCTAACCAGGCGTAACCCCGTCCCATTAATTCAACTTTAAGAGCTTCTTTTTGCAAATAAGCTTCATTTACAGAAGTTATTTCCAGCTCACCTCTATCACTGGGCTTCACATTTTTTGCAATCTGGATAACAGAATTAGGATAAAAATACAAGCCTACTACGGCATAATTACTTTTGGGTTCTTTCGGTTTTTCTTCAATACTGGTAACATTTCCATTTTCATCAAATTCAGCTACTCCATAGCGTTCCGGGTCATTTACATAATATCCAAAAACGGTAGCTTTAGCCTCTTGCTTCACATTTCTTACAGATTGTGCCAGTAACTCTGTGAACCCATGACCATAAAAGATATTATCCCCAAGCACCAGGCAAACATCATCATCTCCAATAAATTCCTCTCCTATTATAAAAGCCTGGGCAAGACCTTCAGGATTTGGCTGAACTTTGTACTCCAGGTGCATTCCAATTTCTGAGCCATCACCAAGTAATTTTTTAAAGCTAGGCAGGTCTTCAGGGGTAGATATTATCAGCACTTCTCTAATCCCAGCCAACATAAGAACCGATAATGGGTAATATATCATCGGCTTATCATAAATACTAAGTAATTGTTTTGATACTCCTTTTGTAATTGGATATAGTCTGGTGCCGGAACCTCCGGCCAATATTATTCCTTTCATAATGTTTTTAATTTCCTACTAGGAGGGATCTACAACTCAAAATGATCAGTTTTAATTTGACGGCAGCCTGCAGAGCAAAACCATTAATTATTAATTAGGTATGGTAAGAGCTGCTCTCACACTCCTTAAAGCATACGCATAGCTTAGAACATTCGCTGGAATGTTCAATTTACAACAATTAAAAATTTTAGATTATTACCCGCCGGTATGCGGTTTGGTTTTACACCATAAACAATTTTAATTCTTTCGCGAAGTAGGGTGATGCGAAAGCTTGAGTTAATTATCTCGCTTTAGAAACGAGTTTTAGGTTATTTTAGTCGGTAGTCGTTAGACGGTTGACGATAGATTTGGGTTTAATTCGGTTGTCGGTTGTCGGTTGTCGGTTGTCGGTTGTCGGTTAAAAAGATTAAAAAAACCTGCCAACTGAGTACGGCTTCGCCACAGTGAGTCACATAATACACTCAGTAAATTATAAATCTTTGTTAAGTCTTTTTCTAAGTTTCCACGAATATATCCGCTATTATCATAGAAAATTCTAGGAAATATATACGCTGACCGTGTTCTTTCAGCGCGCAAAGATAGTTTACTCTAATCGATTCTCAAGAACGAGAATTGTTAAAATTTTTAAGAAAACATTAGACTCTGTTTTAGGTGAATTTATCTATACGGAAGACAGAAATCTAACCCCGTAAAGAACTAAGTTAGAAATTAAAATTTAGAAGGAAAATTCAGCCAAAACTTAAAACAGGTTTGCGGATGATTTTGGATCGTAAGTGAGCTCCATTTTTTAGATGATTTTTCACTATTCCTAACTTTATTAATTCTATTAACATTCTCGAGCAAAGCCTTAACTCTTTTTATATTCTATTTCAAATTAATCTGAACTCTTTTCGCAGGAATGGGAATAGTCGGTTAAAGTTTATTTAAACCACTTTTTCCAAATTGCTTTAAAGGCTAATTTCGAATCATGATTGAGAGAAAGATTTTTAACGATACAGCAACAGCATTTAGATTAAAAACTGATTTAGAACTTAACAGAGCCCTGCTCCTATTTAACGTAATGGGAATTCCCTCCCTGATCAAACCGGGAATTGCGATGACCAAATTTTCCATCAATGCCAAACTACCGGTACAGGCACTAATAAAAAACACCATTTTCGACCAGTTTTGCGCCGGAACCAGCAAGGACGATTGCAAACCGGTTATTAAAGAAATGCACGAGGTAAATCTCTCCAGTATTCTTGATTATTCGGTGGAAGGAAAGAAAACCGAAGAAGAGTTTGATTCGGCGTTTAGGGTAAAGAAAGATCTTATAAAATTTGCCAGGGAAGAAACCGAGATCCCTTTTGCTATTTTTAAACCAACTGCCCTGGGTAGCTTCGAGATATGGCATAAACTTAGTTCCCACGTTAATCTTGATGATAAAGAAAAAGAGGAATGGGAAAAAACAAAAGCCCGGGTTGAAGGCCTTTGTGAGGAAGCACATAAGCAAGGTGTCCGTTTATATGCTGATGCTGAAGAGAGTTGGATGCAGGATGCAGCCGATGATCTGATGGAGGAAATGATGGAAAAATATAATACTGAAAAGGCACTTATTTTTAATACTTTTCAATGTTATCGCTGGGATCGGCTGGATTATTTAAAAGAACTGCACACTAAAGCCAAAGAAAAAGGATTTAAAATTGGCGCCAAGATAGTTCGTGGAGCTTATATGGAGAAGGAAAATAGAAGAGCTAAAAAGTACGGGGAGCAATCTCCAATCTGCGAAAGTAAAAAAGCTACCGATCTTCATTTTAATAATGTCCTGGCTTACTGCCTTGATAATATCGAGGATATCGCGGTCTTTATTGGAACCCACAACGAAATGAGCAACTACCTGGCGGTGCAAATCATGGAAGACCAGGGAATTGCCAAAGATGATCCGAGAGTGTGGTTTAGTCAGTTATACGGAATGAGCGATCAAATTAGTTACAACCTTGCCAGTAAAAATTATAATACCGCGAAGTTGGTTCCT
>DATFJA010000094.1:0-6871 GCA_035269545.1 Salegentibacter sp. | reverse complement strand
TTTGCTTTCTCTCATCTATTTGCGCAAAATAATCCTTTGCTTACTAAAGATGTTGAAGCACAAAAAAGGTGGGTAGATAGCGTTTACAATTCATTAAGCCTAAAAGAAAAAATAGGGCAATTGTTTATGATCAGCGTTTTGTCTGGGAGTGACAAAACCTATATTGATAAGGCTAAAAAACTGATTGCCGAAGAACATATTGGTGGGGTAATTTTTTCCAAAGGAGGGCCTTTAAGACAGGCAAAGTTAACTAACGAGTTCCAGGAAATATCAAAAATACCATTGCTTATAGGAATGGATGCTGAGTGGGGGCTGGCCATGCGTCTGGACTCTACTTTTGCACTTCCCTGGAATATGACCCTGGGCGCTATTCAGGATAATAGATTAATTGCTGAAGCTGGTGCTGCCATTTCACGAAATACCAAACGATTAGGCGTTCATATTAATTTTGCCCCGGTAGTAGATATTAACACCAATCCTGATAACCCCATTATAGGTAACCGGAGTTTCGGAGAGAATAAAATAAACGTAGCTGAAAAATCTCTTGCATTTATGCGTGGTATGCAACGGGAAAGAATTCTATCTAGCGCTAAACATTTTCCCGGCCACGGAGATACTGATACAGATTCGCATAAAACATTACCCACAATTCCTTTTTCAAAAGAAAGACTGGAAGATTTAGAATTATATCCCTACTATCCTTTAATTGCCCACGGACTTTCCAGCGTAATGGTGGCTCACTTAAATATACCGGCACTCCAGGAAAATCCCAATACACCATCTTCACTTTCTGGAGCAGTAGTTACAGACCTTCTAAAAGATAAAATGAACTTTAAAGGACTTGTTTTCACTGATGCTCTTAACATGAAAGGGCTAACGAATAGTACCGAACCCGGTGATGCTGAATTAAGGGCCTTTCTGGCAGGAAATGATATGCTTTTAATGCCCGAAAAAGTTGAAGTAGCATCAGAAGTCTTAAGCAATGCTTTTAAAAATCAAATTATTAGCCCTTCGCGCTTATCGCATTCGGTTAAGAAAATACTCCTTGCAAAATATAAAGTGGGTCTTCACCAGCAAAAAAGAGTGCAGGAAAATTTTCTTTCCGAAGATCTTAATACTATACGTGATCAGGTTTTGTTGGAAAAACTTTTTGAAAATGCACTAAGTCTCATCAAAAACAATAAAGGCATATTACCTATTAAAGATCTCGCCGATACTAAGATTGCCTACGTGAACTTTGGAGATGCAAATGGAGGCCCATTTTTAAAAGAATTAAAGAAATATGCAGCAGTAGATTGGATAACTGCAACCGGTTTAAATAATTTACAACAAAAACTGGCTGATTACGATGTGGTAATTTTAGGTTATCATAAATCCAATAAAAGTCCCTGGGCTTCTTATAAATTTTCCCCTGCCGAACTATACTGGGTCAATCAAATAGCGAAAGAGAACGAAACAATATTAAGCCTGTTCTCAAGTCCGTATGCTTTAAATGACCTGCGTGGTCTCCATGAGCTGGATGGGATTTTGGTCAATTATCAAAATCATAACATAGCGCAGGAAAAAGCGGCTCAGTTAATTTTTGGGGCAATTGAAGCTAAAGGAAAGCTTCCGGTTAGTATTGGTGAAAATTTCCCCGAAGGCACCGGTTATCAAACAAAGAGTATAGAAAGATTGTCTTATGGGCTACCCGAAAGTGTGGGCCTTAATTCAAATAAATTAAGTAGAATAGACAGCATTATTACCGAAGCTATTAACAAAAAGATGACACCCGGAGCTCAAATTCTAGTAGCCAGGAAGGGGAAAATTGTTTACAATAAGAATTTTGGACATCATACTTACGACAGGCAAATTCCGGTTTCAGATACTTCGGTTTACGATTTGGCCTCTTTAACAAAGATCCTGGCTACCTTACCCTTAATAATGGAACAGGAAGAAAAAGGAATTGTAAACTTCGATACTAAGTTAGGGGAGATGATGCCTGATTTTCAAAATTCTAACAAAGCCAATATTCGCCTGCAGGATATGTTGATGCACTATGCAAGGCTAAAACCCTGGATTCCGTTCCATATTAATACTATTGATAAAAAAACAAGACTACCGTCTAAAGAGTATTTCCATAAAACGCCTTCAGCCGAATTTAATACTAAAGTTGCTACCGAAATGTACCTTAGAGGAGATATGCAGGATAGTATCATTAATATTATAAAGAATAGCGAACTAGAACGGAAACTGGATTATAAATACAGTGATCTTCCTTTTCATATACTAAAATATTACCTGGAAGACTATTATGGTCAAACCTTGAATAATCTCACCCAAAAGAAAATCTATAAATCCTTGGGTGCTACATATACCGGTTATTTACCAACTTCGAGATTTCCTTTAGAACAAATAGTTCCTACCGAGATTGATAAACTATGGCGAAGGCAACTTATTCATGGTGTAGTACACGATCAGGGCGCGGCTCTACAGGGCGGTATTGGAGGTCATGCCGGGCTTTTTAGTAATGCCAATGATGTAGCTAAAATTATGCACATCTATCTTAATAAAGGCGTATATGGAGATAAAAGATATTTGGAAGGTGAAACCATTTCTAAATTCAATACTTGTTATTATTGTGAGCAAGATGTAAGGCGTGGCGTTGGCTTCGACAAACCCCAGCTGGGAACTTCGGGTCCAACCTGTAATTGTCTTTCAATGGAAAGTTTTGGTCACAGCGGTTTTACAGGCACCTTTGCCTGGGCAGACCCGGAAGAAGAAATTGTTTATGTATTTTTGTCTAATCGTACTTTTCCCGATTCTACGAATAGAAAGTTAATTAGGGAAGATGTGAGATCAAGAATACAGAAAGTTATTTATGAGGCTATAGATTTTTAGACAATTAATTTCAATCTGGTGAATCACCTAAATTAACGTCTATAAAGCCTAACTTATAAAATCAACATTTGGGCTTATGTCCAAATATCTCACATAGTGAGTAAATCAAACTTAATGAAAATAGCCATTGTATGTTATCCTACCTTTGGAGGTAGTGGAGTAGTCGCCACAGAGTTGGGTTTAGCTCTTGCAAAACGAGGTCACGAAATACATTTTGTCACCTATAGTCACCCGGTTCGCTTAGACCAGCTATCCAGCAATGTTCGATTTCACGAGGTACACGTGCCAGAATATCCCCTTTTCCATTACCAACCTTATGAGCTTGCTTTAAGCAGTAAACTGGTAAATGTGGTAAAGCAATTCGACATAGAACTTTTGCACGTTCATTATGCCATTCCCCATGCTTATGCAGGTTATATGGCTAAAAAAATGTTGGCTGAAGAAGGAATAAGCTTACCTATGGTCACCACCCTTCACGGTACCGATATCACTTTGGTTGGTAACCATCCTTTTTATAAACCGGCAGTAAATTTTAGCATCAATAATAGCGATATGGTGACTTCTGTTTCCGATAGTTTAAAAGAAGACACTCTGAAGTTTTTTAAAATAAAAAACGAAATAGAAGTAGTACCCAATTTTATTGACTGTAGTAAATATGATAAAAAAGAGTACACCGATTGCCAGCGGGAAATGATGGCCGATAAAAAAGAGAAAATTATCACCCATATTAGTAATTTCAGAAAAGTGAAACGCATAGATGATGTTATAAAGATCTTTCACGAAATTCAGAAGAAGATAGACGCGAAATTAATGATGGTGGGCGAGGGGCCAGAAAAGGAAATGGCAGAAGATTTAGTAGATGAACTCGCCATTGCTGATAAAGTTATGTTTCTGGGCCAAAGCCACGAAATTGAGAAAATTCTGTGTTTTTCAGATCTGTTTTTATTACCATCAGAAAAAGAAAGTTTTGGGCTTTCTGCCTTAGAGGCTATGGTTAATGGAGTAGCTGTGATTTCAACGAATACAGGCGGTATACCCGAAGTGAACAAAGACGGTATTTCTGGGTATTTAAGCGATGTTGGAAATATAGGTGAAATGGCTTCCAACGCCCTTAAAATTCTGGAAAACGAGGAAACCCTGGAGAAATTTAAGCAGGGCGCCCGAAAGGTGGCTGAAAAATTTGATATAAAAAATGTAATGCCACTGTATGAAGATATTTATAAAAAGGCTTTACAAACTACGGTATAAAAAAAGAGGCTGATTTAAACCAGCCTCTTTATAATCTTTAATCTATTTAATTCTAGAATTGGTATCTTACTCCAAGAGCAATATCTGGTGAAAATTCATTCAAAACATCATTATCGCTAAAGAAACCGAATTCTGGCCTAATATCTAATGATATTAGTAACGGAATATCAAAGTCGTACTCTATACCAACATTACCTGCAAGAAAAAGATAAGTTCCATCGTCACCATCTCTATCGTCAAAACGAGTATCGTCAACCCCTAAAAGCCCTGCACCGGCACCGGCATACCAGTTAAAACCACCTTCAATATTCCATAACCATTGGTAAATTCCGGTAAGTTTGAAGGCATCATAATCGCTGTTGTCTCTCCATCCCAGGTCTAATTCTAAACGGTTGTTGTCTACACCTACAGCTCTTTGGTAGGAAATTTCAGCTCCAATCCCATCACCGCCTCCAAATCTAAGTCCCAGGGCGTTATCTGAAATACTTTGAGCTTCAGCCTGATTATAAAATGCTGCGCCGATTACAAAAGCGGCAAGTAAAATTAATTTTTTCATAGTTAGCGTTTTTAGAATTGCTCGCAAATTTAAATGTTAAAACATCATATAAAACGTATGTAGCGCCAATCTATTGTTAATATTGCTTAAAAATCTGTTAAGCGCTTTAGGGTAAATTCTATATTTTTATACACGATTATGAAAGAAAAACTTCAACAATTATCGCAGGAAATTGAAGGCCAGATCTATGACGATAAATTATGGCGTTCAATCTATGCCACAGATGCCTCGGTTTATCGTGAAATGCCATTGGCAGTGTGCTATCCCAAAAGCGAAAATGATATAAAGCAGCTTATAAAATTTGCAAAAAATAACAAAACTTCTTTAATACCAAGAACCGCCGGAACTTCCCTGGCAGGGCAATGTGTGGGAGATGGGATTGTAGTAGATGTATCCAAACATTTTACAAGAATCATAAATATTGATCAGGAAGCTAAAACCGTAAGCTTGCAACCGGGAGTAATTCGGGACGATTTAAACAGGGTTTTAAAAGAATACGGTTTGTTTTTTGGGCCTAATACCTCCACCTCTAACCGCTGTATGATTGGAGGAATGGTTGGTAATAATTCCAGCGGTACCACTTCTATTAAATATGGAACCACCCGGGAGAAGTTGCTTTCTTTAAAAACAATACTAAGTGATGGTAGTGAAGCTGAATTTAAAGACATTTCGGCAAAAGAGTTTCAGGAGAAATTAAAGCTCCAGAATCTTGAAGGTGAGATTTACCGGAAAATAAATAAGCAACTTTCTTCCGAAGAAAACAAAAAGGAACTTGTAGAAAAGTTTCCGCCTAGAATTTTACATAGAAGAAATACGGGGTATGCGATTGATGAATTAATGTATGCTGATGTTTTTTCTGAAGGTTCTACCGAGCCCTTGAATCTATGTAAATTATTATGTGGGAGTGAAGGCACCTTAGCTTTTACTACTGAAATAACTTTAAAGCTTGATGATCTTCAGCCTCCTGAAGCAGCAATGATCGCAGCTCATTTTGACAGTATAGAAAATTGTATGCAAGCTGTTGTACCGGTGATGAAGCATTCTTTATACACGTGCGAAATGATGGATAAAACCATCCTGGATTGTACAAAGCAAAACCTGAAGTATAAAGAAAATAGGTTCTTTATTGAAGGGGATCCCAAAGCTATCTTGATGCTGGAGATCAGGGCGAATACCACCAAAGAAGTACAGGACCAGAGCCAACAAGTACTGGACACCTTAAAAAATTCTAATTTAAGCTACGCTTACCCGGTTTTAATGGGCGAACAAATAGAGCTTGCAATGGAGCTAAGGAAAGCTGGCCTTGGACTTTTAGGGAATATTATAGGAGATAAAAAAGCTGTAGCCTGTATTGAAGATACCGCTGTTGCGATTCCCTACCTCGCCAATTATATTTCAGAATTTGCTGAAATAATGAAAAACTATGGCCAGGATGCCGTGTATTATGCTCACGCGGGAGCAGGAGAAATTCATTTGCGACCAATTTTGAATTTAAAAAGATCTGAAGATGTAAAACTCTTTAGAAGCATTACTACCGATGTCGCCAAATTGGTCAAGAAATATAACGGTTCCTTAAGTGGTGAGCACGGAGACGGCAGGGTAAGAGCCGAATTCATTGAAATGATGATTGGCCCTAAGAATTACCAGCTTCTAAGGGATATTAAATTCACTTTTGATCCCAAAAATATTTTTAATCCCGGAAAAATTACCGATACCGCTCCCATGGATACTTCGCTTAGATATGAAGTAGACCGAAAAGAGCCAGAAATTTCAACTTTAATGGATTTCTCAGACTCCGAAGGAATTTTGAAACTTTCTGAAAAATGTAACGGGAGTGGCGATTGCCGAAAATCGGCAGAAGCAGGTGGAACAATGTGCCCCAGTTATCGCGCTACTAAAGACGAAAAGGATACTACGCGAGCCCGGGCAAATACTTTGCGTGAATTTTTAACCAATTCAGATAAAAGCAACAGGTTTAACCAGGAAGAAATTAAAGAAGCTTTTGATCTTTGCATTAGTTGTAAAGGTTGTAAAAGTGAATGCCCGTCTAGTGTAGATGTTGCTGCACTAAAAGCCGAATTTCAATACCAATACCAAAAAGAAAACGGTAAAAGTTTAAGAAGTAAGATCTTTGCTAATAATGGTAGAATGAATGGTTTTGCATCCAAAACTCCGGGTATTGCTAAT
>DATFJA010000093.1:0-7427 GCA_035269545.1 Salegentibacter sp. | reverse complement strand
AACGATAACATCGATATTACGCTTATTGGCCGGGTTTACCAGGTTAATATCATTTTTATGATTGGTCCACTTTTCTGCTAGAGGCCCTTTAGGTATTTTTGAATCTAAAACTGACATAAATCTTACGTATTAAAGGTTATTGATATAGTGATAAAGGGCTATAAAAATAAATCCTAGCGGTATAATAATCGCATAAGCTACGGTGAAGCCTCTAAGACCTTTGGCGTATTTATTACTCCATCCAACAGATTGAAATGAAGAAGAAAAGCCGTGATAAAGATGAAGGGATAAAAACACAAATGAAATTACATATAATAATGTTCTAACAGGGCTCTGGAATTTTGCCACCAACTCACCATAATAACGGGTAGGATCTTCAGGATGAGACTCTATGTATTTATGGATCATTTCCGGAAACCAAAAATCATAAAAATGCAGTGCTAAAAAAGCTAAAACTACAAGACCGGTATAAATCATATTTCTTGACATCCAGCTGGAGTTTTCATTTCCGGCAAACTTCACATATTTAATATTTCTTGCACCGCGGTTTTTTACTTCCAGGACAATCCCCATTACAAAATGAAAAATTACCCCAAAAATTAAAATTGGTTGTAAAAAAACCTGGACAACAAAATTGGTTCCCATAAAATGAGAAAGCTCATTAAAAAGATCTGCTCCTATTACTGAGGTAAAATTGACCGTAAAATGCTGAAGTAAAAATAAGACCAGAAAAAGTCCCGATAAGGCCATAGCAACTTTTCTTGCTATGGTTGAATTTAGAAATCCACCCATTGGTTTGATAATTTTATAGAAATTTAACAGCAAAAATACATCTCAAAAGAGTTACTCACAAACTTTGAGATGTAAATTACCTGCTATTTAGAACTAATACAAAGAAGTTTAATATTTGTTGAATTCAAATTGTGACAAATTTCAAGTTGGATTAAAAAAATTACCTTTTTCCTGAATTTTCTTAAGTATTCTGATTTTGCAAAAACTTAACGGGAAGTGAGCTAGCTTTTTAGTAATTTCAAGAGATAGAATTTCAACACTAATTCATAAACTTTAATGGATTTTATAGACTACTACAAACTACTGGAATTAGATAAATCTGCCAACCAGGCCGATATTAAAAAAGCCTACCGCAAGCTAGCCAGGAAATACCATCCAGACCTGAACCCAAACGATAAGGAAGCACAGCTCAGGTTTCAACAAATTAATGAAGCCAACGAGGTTTTAAGCGATCCCGAAAAACGTAAAAAATACGACCAATACGGAAAAGACTGGCAACACGCCGATGCTTACGAAGAAGCCAGAAAACAACAGCAAGCTTCTGGCGGCAGAGCTTATACAGGCGGTGGATTTGGTGGCGGACAAAGTGGCTATTCCTACTCAGGGAATTTTGACGACGATACTTTTTCAGACTTTTTTGAAGAAATGTTTGGTAGTGGCGCGAGAGCTCATGGTTCGGGTCGGGGACGTCATTTTAAAGGCCAGGATTTTAATGCTGAGCTTCAGCTAAAACTTAGCGATGTCTACACCAGCCACAAACAAACCCTAACAGTAAACGGGAGAAATATTCGACTTACTATCCCGGCAGGAGTAGAAAACGGACAAACTATCAAAATTAAGGGACACGGCGGACCGGGAGTTCAGGGCGGGCCGAAAGGCGATCTTTATATCACTTTCAATATTATAAACGACACAAAATTCAAAAGAGAAAAAGAGAATTTGTTCAGCAACGTGAACCTGGATTTATATACCGCATTACTGGGCGGAGAGATTACCATAGACAGCTTTGGTGGAAAGGTAAAATTAAAAGTAAAGCCGGAAACCCAAACGGGAACTAAAGTGAAATTGAAAGGTAAAGGTTTTCCGAAATATAAAAAGGAAAACCAGTTTGGGGATTTAATTATCACTTACGATGTGAAAATGCCCACTAACTTAAATGCCCGGGAAAAAGAACTGTTTCACAAACTTCAAAAATTACGCTCATGAATTTAGAAGATTTAATACCAACCGATGAGATTTGCGCAAAATACCGGGTTGAAAGCACTTTTGTAAGCTCATTATACGAAAGCGGCTTGATTGAAATTATTACCGTAAAAGAAACACAGTATGTACATTGTGATGAAATCTCGGTATTCGAAAAGCTAAGGAGACTGCATTACGAGCTGGACATAAATTTAGAAGGCCTGGAAGCGATTCAGCATTTATTAGAACAGGTAAGGCAATTACAGCAGAAAAATCTGGAGCTTAAAAACAGGCTGAATCTATATGAATAACCCAGGAACTATTTACTCGATAATCGAGATTAAATACGCCAGTACCTGTCTCGAAATCAAATTATACTTCCAAAATAATAACTAATAGGTTCCCCTGGAGGTTTTTTCCTCTGTGAGATAATGATAACTTTGTAAAATAACAGCAAAACAAAGATTACTGTCTAAATCGATATTTACCCGTCAAGCTGAACTTGTTTCAGCTTCTAACACTTTTGAATATATAAAAACTTAGATCCTGAAATAAATTCAGGATGACGCTTTCGAATATATTGAGACAGTCTTTTTTTTAAATAACAATTAACAATATGAGATACGATCAAATAGACAGTAAATTATTTATAAAAAACCGAAAAAGCTTTGCGGCGGGAATGAAGCCCAACAGTCTGGCGGTCTTTAATGCTAACGATATTTACCCGATTGGCGCAGATAGCACCATGCCATTTCAGCAAAACCGTGATTTATTTTATTTGAGTGGTGTAGACCAGGAAGAGGCGATTCTTGTACTTTTTCCGGATGCCCCAAAACCGGAACATCGTGAGATTTTATTTCTTACCGAAACCAATCCGCATATCGCTGTTTGGGAAGGCGCAAAATTAGATAAGGAAAAAGCTTTAGAAGTTAGCGGTATAGAAACGGTTTACTGGCTTCAGGATTTTGAGAAGATCTTTTTTGAAGTTATGTCTCAATGCGAAACAGTATATTTCAATACCAACGAACATTATCGTGCAAATGTACAAACCGAAACCCGTGACGAAAGATTTATAAAATGGTGTAAAGAAAAATATCCTGCGCACCAGGTCGCGAAAAGCAACCCTATTTTGCAGCGTTTACGCTCAGTAAAAGATCCAATTGAGTTGGATTTAATGCAAAAAGCTTGTGATATTACCGAAAAAGCTTTTCGCAGGGCTTTAAAATTCACCAAACCCGGAGTTTGGGAACACGAAATTGAAGCCGAATACTGGCACGAAATGATAAGAAACCGCAGCCGTGGATTCGCCTACACTCCAATAATTGCCAGCGGAAACAATGCTAACGTGTTGCATTACACCGAGAATAACCAGCAATGTAAAGATGGAGATTTAATCCTAATAGATACCGGGGCAGAATATGCCAATTATTCTAGTGACATGACCAGAACTATTCCAGTTTCAGGAAAGTTTTCTGATAGGCAGAAGCAAATTTACAATACGGTAAATAAGGTGAAAAAGGAAGCCACAAAATGGTTAGTTCCAGGAACTATTTGGGCAGAATACCACAAGGAAGTAGGTAAATTAATGACTTCAGAATTATTAGATCTGGGATTGCTCGACAAAGCAGATGTCCAAAATGAAGACCCGAAATGGCCGGCTTATAAAAAATATTTTATGCACGGTACCGCCCATAATATTGGTTTAGACACCCACGATTACGGGATTTTAACCGAACCTATGAAACCTAAGCAGGTTTTTACGGTAGAACCGGGAATTTACCTGCCCGATGAAGGCTTTGGAATTCGTTTAGAAGATGATGTTGTGATACAAAAAGAAGGAGAACCATTCAACTTAATGCGCAACATCCCAATAGAAATTGAGGAAATTGAAGAAATTATGAATTCTTAATAGAATAGGTTAATTATTTTTTACGCCTATCTGAACTTGTTTCAGATTCAAGCATGAGACTATTGATAATGAAATTAGATCCTGAAATAAATTCAGGATGACGTTTTTTAAAGCCACGAAGCCACGAACCTATTTTGTGAATTCGTGGCTTTTTCTATTTTAGATAACAATGACAACAACCTATAAAAACGCACCCATTTCTTTTACCAGCCAGGGGAACGGAAATCCATTAGTTTTACTTCACGGCTTCCTGGAAACAAAGGAGATCTGGAAAGATTTTACTGCAGAACTTTCTGCTAAACGACAGGTTATTTGTATAGATCTCCCCGGGCATGGAGGATCGGGAAATTTCGCAGAGATTCATACTATGAGCGATATGGCTGAAGCAGTGAAAGCGGTTTTGAATGAGCTTGATATTGCAAAAGCTTCCTTTGCCGGTCATTCTATGGGAGGTTACGTTAGTTTGGAATTCCAAAATATTTTTCCTACAATAATCAATAGCTTAGTATTGTTGAATTCTACCCCAAAGGCAGATTCTGAAGAACGCAGAGTTAACCGCGATCGCGCGGCAACTTTGGTCTTAAAAAACAAAAGGGCATTTGTAAGTATGGCGATGTCTAATTTATTAACGCCAGAAAACAACAAAATATTCAAATCTCAGGTTGGAGTTTTAAAAAATCGCGCCCTGCAATTTTCTTCCGCTGGAATCTATGCAGCCATTAAGGGAATGAAAATTCGTACAGATCATACTGAGCTTTTTGCAAAATTTAATGGTCAGAAAATTGTAGTCGCAGGAGAATATGATTCTGTTTTAGAGTACGATAGAATAAAAACTACGGCTATACGCTGTAAAGCCACGTTCTGCAGTTTGCCCGATGGGCATTTATCTTTTTTAGAAAACCAAACAGAACTTCGAGGAATTTTGCATTTCATCGATTAATTATAACTTTTTATCGAAAGTTTAACTTTTTTTTATACTTTAGACTTTCAAAACAAAGAAAATCAAACTTTTATGAAGGAAAGAAACCCTAACTTATTTTCGTTCGCTAAAGTTTTTTGCAGCATTTTTGGCCACAAACTAAGAGTTTCCAAAAATGTAACAGATCACGTGCACGAATACAAGTGCGAGAAATGCGGAATGGAAATGACCGATACCGCAAATGGTTTTTTGGCTCGCTTAACCCCAAAATTTAAAGAAACCAACGATTATATTTCCAAAATACACAAAAAGAGAAAGCGCAAGCAATACGCTCACGCTTCCTAATTAGATAGTATTTCGAAATAAATTTTCGAGATTTTATTATTTTTCTTCAGAATCCTTAGCATCCATAGAATTCCAGCCACGAGCAATAAGTGGTAGTTTCTGATTGGCGCGTGTAATTAAGTGCATACCTTCTTTTTCGTCGGTCATGTGACCAATTATACTCAAATTAGGGTTTGCTTTTATCTTTTCGAAATCATCCTGGGAAATAGTGAAAAGTAATTCATAGTCTTCACCTCCGCTCAAGGCAATTGTAGTACTATCTATATCAAACTCTTCGCAAACTGAAATTACCGCAGGATCTAACGGAATTTTCTCTTCAAATAAATTCGCTCCAACTTGTGAATTTTTACATAAATGGATGATTTCAGAAGAAAGGCCGTCGCTAATATCGATCATGGAAGTAGGTTTCACCCCGAGTTCTTTCAATAAGGGCGCAATGTCTTTCCTGGCTTCAGGTTTCAATTGCCTTTCAATTAAATAAGTATAAGGATCAAGATCTGGCTGGGCGTTCGGGTTGGCTTTAAAAACTTCTTTTTCACGCTCTAAAATTTGTAAACCCATATAGGCCGCTCCAAGATCGCCGGTTACCACAAGTAAATCATTTGGTTTAGCCCCACTTCGATAAACAACATCTTCTTTTTCAGCTATACCCAGGGCGGTAATACTAATAAACAGACCAGAAGTTGAAGAGGTAGTGTCACCACCAACAACATCTATGTTATATAAGTTTGCGGCAAGCTCAATTCCAGCATATAATTCTTCCAGAGCTTCTACCGGGAACCTATTAGATGCAGCAATAGATACGGTAATTTGTGTGGCTTTGGCATTCATCGCATAAACGTCTGAAGCATTTACCATAACCGCTTTATAGCCCAGGTGTTTTAAAGGCATATACGCCAGGTCAAAATGTACGCCTTCAACCAAAAGATCGGTAGTAACCACAGTGTGTTTATTTTCGAAATTCAACACTGCGGCGTCGTCGCCAATAGCTTTTACGGTGGAAGAAAGTTTGGGTTCAAAGCCTTTGGTTAGATGATCTATTAAACCAAACTCACCTAATTCTGAAAGGTTTGTACGCATATCCTGACTATTCTGAAACATAAGAGTATATTTTAATTTGCAAAATAAATGAATATTATTCAACTGCACTCATAAAGATAACCAGAGATTGATAGACCGTCGTAGAATATTTTAAAAACAAACTCAAAAAATCACAAAACAACCTAATATTCAGGTTAATAGAATTAATTTCACTTGTTAGGCTAGAATCGATAAGGCTTATCAACTCATTCTTAAAACATATACCGCCTCTATGGTATAACGCTTGTTTTGTAGTATATTTGTGCCCAATTTAGAATTAATCTTGTTAGCTATGATAAAAGTAAGCGATGACGCTAAAAAAAAGATTGCCGCGCTAATGAGCGACGAAGGTTTTGACAATTTACAGGACTTTGTTCGTGTGGGCGTAAAGAGCGGAGGTTGTTCTGGTCTGTCTTACGAATTAAAGTTCGACAAAGCTAAAGCTGAAGACGACAAACTTTTTGAGGATAACGATATAAAAATAGTAGTAGACAAACGCAGTGTATTATACCTGGCCGGAACGGTTTTAGAATTTTCCGGCGGATTAAATGGTAAAGGTTTTGTTTTCAACAACCCCAATGCCCAAAGAACTTGCGGATGTGGTGAGAGTTTTTCTCTTTAATGGTTCAAAATTATAGATTTTGATCTTTAACTAATAAAAAATTGAGATGGCATATACTGAAGATGATTTAAAAAAAGAGCTCGAGACAAAAGAATATGAGTACGGGTTTTACACCGATATTGAATCGGATACATTTCCCGTAGGACTAAATGAAGATATTGTTAGAGCGATCTCCAAGAAAAAAGAGGAACCTGAGTGGATGACTGAATGGCGACTGGAAGCATTTCGCCATTGGGAAACCATGGAGGAACCAGAATGGGCTAATGTACATTACGAAAAGCCAAATTTTCAGAATATTTCTTACTATTCGGCTCCTAATAAAAAGCCGAAATACGATAGTTTAGATGAAGTAGATCCCGAATTGCTGGATACCTTCAAAAAACTTGGTATTTCTGTAGACGAACAGAAAAAACTTGCCGGTGTTGCTGTAGATGTGGTAATGGATTCAGTTTCTGTAACTACTACTTTTAAAAAGACGCTTGCTGAAAAAGGAATAATTTTCTGTTCAATTTCTGAAGCGATCAAAGAACACCCGGAGTTGGTTAAGAAATATATTGGTTCTGTAGTTCCTAAAACCG
>DATFJA010000092.1:0-2340 GCA_035269545.1 Salegentibacter sp. | reverse complement strand
AAATCTGCTTGTAGGAATTACAGCCGATAGAGATTCTTTTCTAGGAAAAGAATCTGATTATGTTTTGAATTCTTTTGTTGAAAAAGAAGCCTGCCCAAATAACCTAGCACCTACAACAAGTACAACTGCACAAATGGTTATGGGCGATGCACTTGCTATTTGCCTTTTGAAGCTGAAAGGTTTTTCAAGGAAAGATTTTGCAAAATATCATCCCGGTGGCTCCCTGGGGAAAAAGCTATATTTACGCGTTAGCGACATTACCGCTCAAAATATGAAACCGCAGGTTGCCCCAGAAACTTCGGTTACCGATGCAATTATTGAGATTTCAGAAAAAATGCTTGGCGTAGCTGCAGTAATTGAAAACGATAAAATTATAGGTATAATTACCGATGGTGATATAAGGCGCATGCTTAAAAACAACACCGAATTTAAAGATCTTACCGCAAGAGATATTATGAGTCCCGCACCAAAAACTATAGACCAGGATGCCCTGGCCGTAGATGCCTTAGAAATGCTGGAAGAGAATAAGATCTCCCAATTACTGGCACTGGAAAACCAAACCTATTCGGGTGTCGTACATATCCATAACCTAATTCGAGAAGGAATTTTATAATGAAGCAAATTGGCACCCCTGAACCAGAGATGTCCTTTTTGGACCATTTAGAAGATTTAAGATGGCACTTAATTCGCGCGGTTATCGCCATAGTTATAGCCGGCTCCATAGCCTTTCTTCTAAAGGGATTCATCTTTGACGTATTACTTTTTGGCCCAAGTAGAGGCGATTTCTTTTCTTACGATATGCTTTGTAGGATATCTTCTTCCCTTGGCCTGGATGCAGGATTTTGTTTTGACGAAATGCCTTTTAGGATCCAAAGTAGAACTATGGGCGGGCAATTCTCTGCCCACGTGTGGACTTCTATAACGGCTGGCTTTATAATCGCATTTCCTTATGTAATTTACCAGTTCTGGCAGTTTGTGTCTCCGGCAATGCACGACAACGAACGAAAACACGCTAAAGGATTTATTTTTATAACCTCACTATTGTTTTTTATTGGGGTAATTTTCGGGTATTACGTCGTAACCCCTTTATCTATAAATTTCCTCGGAAAATACCAGGTTAGTGAAGCCGTATTTAACGATTTTGACCTGAGTAGTTATATTGGCCTGGTTAGAGCTTCGGTGCTTGCCAGCGGACTTATTTTTGAATTACCCATTGTGATTTATTTCCTCACCAGGGTTGGTGTGGTAACTCCGCAATTTTTAAAAAAATACCGAAAATACGCCTTAGTGATTGTACTGATTCTTTCAGCTATAATTACGCCTCCGGATATTGTAAGCCAGATAATTGTGGCCATTCCGGTATTGATACTTTATGAGGTAAGTATTCTTATTTCAAAGGTGATCTACAAACAAGAACAAAGAAAATTTAATAAAAAATAGCTATGATTAATAAAGTTGACGAATTCAATGCTTACCGTCAGCAGATGAATGATAAGATCCTGGGAGAAAACAATAAAGTTCTTAAAAGGATCTTCAATTTAGACACCAACGCCTTTTCAGAAGGTGCTGTAGACAAAAAAACAAAAGAATTACTAGGCCTTGTGGCCTCGTTGGTTCTACGTTGTGATGATTGTGTAAAATATCACTTAGAATCCAGTTATAAAGAAGGTTTAAGCCGGGATCAGGTTATGGAAACCTTAAGTATTGGCACTCTAATTGGAGGCACTATTGTTATCCCTCACCTAAGAAGAGCTCATGAATACTGGGAGGCCCTGGAAACTGCCAACCAGGAATAGGATGGCACAAAAAATGTAACTTAGCTCTAAAATGCTCTTTTGAATGAAATTACGCGCCGAGAATTTAGTTAAAGCCTACAAAGGAAAAAAAGTTGTAAAGGGTATCTCCCTGGAAGTAAACCAGGGAGAGATCGTTGGATTACTGGGGCCAAATGGCGCCGGTAAAACCACTTCTTTTTATATGATCGTAGGGCTTATTAAACCAAATTCAGGGAAGATCGTTTTAGACAAAGAGAATATTACCAAATTTCCAATGTATAAAAGGGCTCAATATGGAATTGGTTATCTTGCTCAGGAAGCTTCGGTTTTTAGGAAACTCAGTATTGAAGACAATATTATGAGCGTACTGGAACTCACCGACCTTTCTAAAGAAGAACGTCATGAGAAAATGGAAACGCTTATCGAAGAATTTGGGTTAGGCCATATTCGCAAAAACCGAGGTGATCTTTTAAGTGGTGGGGAAAGAAGACGAACCGAAATTGCCCGTGCCCTTGCTACCGATCCAAATTTTATTCTTCTGGATGAACCTTTTGCCGGAGTAGAT
>DATFJA010000091.1:0-8680 GCA_035269545.1 Salegentibacter sp. | reverse complement strand
CAAATCGCTATAAGCCGAAACTATTTCTTCGGAAAATTCCTTAGAAAACTTTTCTTCCATAATCAGTTCCCTGGCTTCGGAGCCTATATCGCTAAGGTTTTTATAATCTTCCCTGTCAAGGGTTTTCAATAATTTTTTTATTTTTTCATCAATATTATTCGACTTTAAAAAAGTCCAAAATCCTGCAGAAGTAGTAGCAAAACCATTGGGCACCAAAACTCCTTCAGAGGATAGTTCATTATACATTTCTCCTAAAGAAGCATTTTTCCCGCCTACTTCAGCAACATCATCTATAGATATCTCACTGAATTTTTTAATAAAGTTCATACGCTTAATTTTTAGTGTAACACGAGTTCGTAGCCCATATTCAATAGAAAAATTCCTACCAGAAAGAGCAACACATAAATAGCCTGTACAAATTTGAGGTTAAGCACAACAAGTCTACGAGTAGTAGATTCGGGAAAAACAAAAAGACCAAGACCAATAAAAACTGAGCCCCAGCCCAGAAGAGTTATAATAAATTTCCAGCTTAGCTCCCAGATGTTATGAAAAAGGATACTAAGCAAACCAATAATTATGGCTATAAAAGCAGCCAATATCAAAAACTTTTGATCTTTTAGATCTTCAAAGATCTGTTGAATTCGATTGGGGTTAAAGCTTAGTACAAAAAAGAAAATAAGCAAATACCAACCCCAGAATTTAGCGAGAAATAAGGAAGCATCCATCTTTTACAAGCCTTGATTAGCCTCCTAAAGTTAACCTGTAAAAAAATATTTTAATATGATAAATATCAGTTCCCCAACTAATAAACTTTTATTAAAAAGCAAAGTCTTTTGATAAGGACCAATTAAATAGGTTAATTTTAAAATATATGAAAGAGCATTACTGGATCTTAGCGGGAATTGGTTTCACAACGCTCATTATGGCCTGGTTGCCATCAATTTCGAAACGGATAAATATTAGCGGACCTATAATTTTACTTTTTCTTGGTTTTCTACTTTTCAAACTTGGTTTACCACTTGGTTGGCCAGATCCCGTATGGAACGATAAAGCCCTTTTGTATTTTTCTGAAATAATTGTAATTGTTTCCCTGATGGGAGCCGGTTTAAAAATTGGTAATAATTACAGCTTTAAAGCCTGGAAAAGACCTCTGCTGCTGGTTTTTATAACCATGCCTTTATGTATAATTGCAGCCTATTTTTTGGGTAAAAATTTTCTTTATCTAAGCGTTCCATCTTCTTTGCTGCTTGCAGCCGTTCTTGCGCCCACCGATCCTGTTATGGCTGCTGAAACTCAACTCAACGATCCCGAAAGAGAAAAAGAATATAAAGGAAAAATAAGATTTGCACTCACCGCAGAAGCCGGTTTAAATGATGGCCTGGCTTTTCCTTTTACTTTTATGGCAGTTTTAGTTGCCCAGGCGGGCGGTTGGGCAGCTTTTGATTTTACTGACTGGATGTTGGATAAATTCTTTTTGAAAATAATTATCGGAACCATTGTCGGTTTTGCTTTCGGATATTCCATTGGTTTTTTACTTGATAGAATTCATAAATACACAGGAATTAAAACTTTTGATGGTTTTCTCGCGCTATCCCTTACCCTATTTAGTTATGGGGCTTCAGAGCTTTTACACGGTTACGGCTTTCTGGCAGTGTTCTTTACGGGCTTAAGTCTTAGGCATTATGAGCATATTAGTGGAGATTATAAAACCAAAATGCACGACTTTATTCACGAAATAGAACGGCTGCTCCTTGTTGTTTGGATGATTCTTTTTGGAGGTTCTATAATGAATGGTTTGCTTAGTTTAACCGATTGGCGAGGAATAGTATTTGCCTTCGCTTTTGTGTTAATTATTAGACCGTTCACAGGATTAATAGGCATGATAGGTATAAAAGATAGTTTTAATAATAAACTCGCAATTAGCTTCCTGGGGATTAGGGGAATTGGTTCGGTTTTTTATTTGTCCTGGGCTTTTGTTGAATTTGAAGGTTTTGAGGGTAAAAATGAACTTTACGCTATTACCGCCTATATTATTTTAATTTCTGTAATAATTCACGGACTTACCGCGCCATCAATTATTCAATATTTTAAGCGGAAAACTGAAGAAGGCGAAAACGAATCAGGCGTGACTCCCCATAAATAAAAGCAGCAAATAAGGTGTAAGAAGTGCAGTTATAATTCCGTTTACGCACATTGCCAGTCCACTATAAACTCCTGCCAGTTTGCTTTCCTCAAAAGCGCGGGCGGTTCCTATACCGTGCGCTGCCGTACCCAGAGCTGTTCCAATAGCAATTTTACTCTTAATCCCTAATTTCTTGAGAATAAAGGGACCGAAGGCATTTCCAAAAATTCCAACAGCGATTACAATTCCAGCGGTAATTTCGGGAATTCCACCGGTAAGTTTTGTGATTCCAATAGCAATAGGTGTAGTAACCGACTTTGAGGCAAGCGATTCGATAATAAAGCGTGGCACCTTCAAAAGCATAAGAAAAATGATTATCGTTAAAATTCCGCTTACTCCACCAATTGCTACCGAGAGTAAGAACACCTTTAAATTCTGTTTTACTTCTTCGTATTTCTCATAAAAGAAAACCCCGAGCGCAACTACCGAAGGTCCAAGAAAAAAACTAATAAACTTTCCACCGCGATTATAATCTTCAAAATCAATGTTGAAAATCAATAAGAATGAAATGATAAATAAAATAGCCAGTAAGACCGGGTTGAGGAGGACATAGTTTGATTTTTTTCGAATTTCACGACCACCCGCAAAAGCAAGTATGCTTATAAAAACTCCAAAAACCGGTAACTGAAAGAATTCTTGCATTATTTCTCGAGCTTTTCAATAATTATCGCTGAAATATAAAGTGTGATTATAGTGCTGGCAATTACGGCAACGGATATTGGCATCCAATAATCGGCGATTATTTCAAAATAAACCATCAATCCTACACCGTAAGGAATAAAGAATAATACCAGGTATTTTATGAGTTTGTCTGAAGCCGGTTTTACATCCTGAAGCTTGATTATTTTAAGACGCAAGGCCATAAAAATCAAGAACATTCCCAGGATATTTCCTGCAATAGGAATTTCAAAAAAATAGGTAATTAATTCCCCTAAAAGTAAAAATCCAAAAATATAAGCTAAAGCTTTAAGCATATACTTTCTATAATTAATGATACATATCTTCAAGATCTGCAGAATGCAATTCCACGAGGAAATCTGCGATCAAATCAGTGGTTTTTTCAATAAAAATCTTCCCTTTTTCAACAGTTGCAGCTTTTGGATTTCCTACGCCTGTATCTTTCGTTACGCTTGTCCATTCGCGCTGCGCAATTGCCCAACCTTCTTTTAAAGCTTTAATTTTAAAAGTTTTGGCATTTCCGTCTCCTGCTTCTTCTAGCGGCAGAACCAATTCAGGGTGTAAATGCATAATAGCAGAGGTTTCCAGTTCCCCCGCGTGATCTCCGGGTTCATTAAAATATGGCTTTGCATCTGTAGTTTGCCACCAGTTTACCGAACAGGTGAAAAGCTTAGGGTATTCAAGACTTAGTTCCCTAATCATTTGCTTAAAATTATTTCCGCCGTGGGCATTTAGAATCACTAGTTTGTTGATCTTATGCTTCTGTAAAACCTGCGCTACATCTTTTAGAATAGCATACTGCGTACTGGGATTAAGGTTCATACAAAACTTAACCTCCATTTGGCCGGTATTAACTCCAAAAGGAATTGTAGGCAATACCACTGCCTTAGCTTTCTTTTCCCATGCCTTTCCAGCAGCATTTATCGCAGCTGCTTCGGCAAGAATATTATCGGTAGCATATGGCAAATGATAGTTATGTGCCTCAGTGGCGCCCCAGGGCAAAACCGCTACTTTAAAATCTTCATCTTTTACGTGCTTCCAATTTGTTTCAGCAAGAACATAAGGCCTGATTTTTCTTTCCATAAGCTAAATTTGATTTAAAATTAGTGATTCTGAAGCTTTTCAGCAGAATTAGCGGATAGAAATTAAAACCTACCTTTACAAAAACCTGAATGGATGTTAGATTTTGTAATTGTTGGCGGAGCTCAAGCCGGACTTTCTATAGCTTATTATCTCAATCAACTTGACAAAACTTATGTAATTGTAGATAAAGAGAAAGAAGTGGGCGCTTCCTGGTTAAATCGCTGGGATTCCCTAAAACTCTTTACACCCTCAGAATTCAATAATTTGCCCGGGATGGATTTTCCTGCGAAAAAAGGCTATTATCCTTCTAAAGAAGATGTCGCTGAATACTTTAAGAATTATGTAGCTGAATTTAATATTGAAGTTCGTCTAAATACTTTGGTAGAAAAGGTGACCAAAGAAGACGATTACTTTATACTGAAACATCAGGATGGCGTGATTAAGTCCAGAAACGTAATTATTGCTACCGGGCCGTTCCATATTCCGTACACCCCTTCCTTTTCAAAAAAAATATCAGAAGAAGTATTCCAGATTCACAGTAACTATTATAAAAATCCGGAGCAATTACAGAAAGGGCCTGCGATGGTTGTAGGTGCAGGCGATTCAGGTTTCCAAATCTTAGATGAAGTTTCCCAAACCAACAGAACCACCTATTTTTCTGGCGCTACCGATGTACGTGTGTTGCCACAGGAGATCTTGGGAAAAACTTTGTGGTGGTGGTTTACCAAAATAGGTTTTCTGAGTTTCAGCCGAAAAACCTGGCTAGGCAGAAAGTTGAGTCAGTCAAAACAACCTATAATTGGCACCGATGTGAAGGGTATTCTAAAAAGAGATAATGTAATACCAGTAGGAAAAACTAAAAACGCTAAAGGCGAAATTATCCTTACTGAAAATCGAAAAATTAAAGAGCTAAAAAATATCGTGTGGGCCACCGGCTACCGACCAAATTTTAGCTGGATAGAAGGTTTAGAACTTACTAAGGACGGCTACCCGAAGCATAATCGCGGCATAAGTAATATTGAAGGACTTTACTTTATAGGTCTGCCCTGGTTGCATACAAGAGGTTCTGCAACTTTAGGCGGAATTAAAAAAGACGCTCAATATCTTGCTAATTATATTGAAGCCGAAGAAAAAACACTTGCCTAATTACCAATATTAATAAATCTTAAACGTAAAATTTTGGCATAAAAAAATCCCTAAAGTAGGTAAACTTTGGGATTTGGGAATAAAGTGGGCGCGAAGGGATTTAGTTTATTCCGAATTTACTTCGGAAAACCCCTGACCCTCCCGATGTAAAATCGGGATGCTTTGAACCATACCTTGTCCCGAATTTACTTCGGGATGAGCTACTTTTTGAATAATTTTTCAATCATAATTCGACTTTTCCACTTCTTAATTTGTCGCTCTCTTCGAATTGCTTCTGTTCTCGTTTTGAACTCTTCAGAATACACCAGAACCCAATCTTTAGCCTTCGATGTAAAACCTTTGTTACTTTGTAAATGCTTTTCTAAACGTATATCGGTATCCTGTGTAGAACCGATATAATATTTATTCAGAACTTCAGAAAATAATATATAAACGTAAAATTTTAGCATAAAAAAATCCCTAAAGTAGGTGAACTTTGGGATTTGGGAATAAAAGTGGGCGCGAAGGGATTCGAACCCCTGACCCCTTGGGTGTAAACCAAGTGCTCTGAACCAACTGAGCTACGCGCCCCAATAATTTCAATAAAATTCTACTTCCTATTCAAAGAAAGCGTAATACCTTTTGGGACTTTTCTCCCTGACTCTCCCGATGAAAATCGGGATGCTCTGAATAAATTGAGCTACGCGCCCCAATAATTTCAATAAAATTCTACTTCCTAATCAAAGAAAGCGTAATACCTTTTGGGATTTTTCTACCTGACCCTCCCGATGCAAAATCGGGATGCTCTGAACCAACTGAGCTACGCGCCCTTAAAATATCAATAAAATTTCCTTCTAAATTGAAGGTTTTGCTAAAAAAAGGCTTCCTTTTATAGAAGCCTTTTGAATAGTGGTGGGCGCGAAGGGATTCGAACCCCTGACCCCTTGGGTGTAAACCAAGTGCTCTGAACCAACTGAGCTACGCGCCCTATTCTTGAATGCGGATGCAAATATAGACTAGTTTTTAGTCTACACCAAGAAAAATTTCAAAAAAATTAAATTATTTCCGCAACGGTAAAGGTGCTTCCACCTACGAAGACCAAATCTTGGTCTAAAGCCGCATCTACGGCAGCATCATAGGCCTCTGAAACAGAATTAAATACTCTTCCTTCCAACCCAAATTCCGATGCTTTTTCCTGTAAAATTTCAGCTTCGAGTCCACGAGGTACTTCTGGTTTTGAAAAGTAATAAATAGCAGTTTTTGGGAATAATGACAGGATTTTTTCTAAGTCTTTGTCGCTTACCACACCCAAAACTATATGTAAATGCTGAAATTCTTCATCTTTAAGTTGTTTAAAAACCAAAGTTAAGCCTTCGGTATTATGTGCGGTATCGCAAATAACCCTGGGTTTTTCCTGTAGAATATCCCAACGGCCTTCCAGTGATGTATGTAACTTCACACTATTAAGTCCGTTTTTTAGACATTCTTCAGGAATGTTCCAGCCCGTTTCCCTTAAAATCTTTACCGTGGCAATTGCGGTCTTCATATTCTTATTCTGGTAATCACCCTTAAGGTCGGTATGATAGGTTGAAAACTTTAAATTCTCAGCAAAATATATCGCTGAATTATGTTTTTGAGCCTCCTCTTTAAATATCCCAGTAGTTTCTTTTTGTGTTTCGCCAATTACTACCGGAATATTATCTTTTATAATTCCGGCTTTTTCCCAGGCTATTTCAGGAATTGAATCTCCTAAAAATGCAGTATGATCTAATCCTATATTGGTAATTACCGAAACCTCTGGTGTTATAATATTTGTAGAATCGAGTCGACCGCCCAAGCCTACTTCAACAATAGCGATATCAACTTTCGCCCTTGAAAAATAATCGAAAGCCATACCTACGGTCATTTCAAAAAAGGAAAGTTTGTTTTCAGTTAGAAAATCTTTGTTTGCTTTGATAAAACTTACTACCGATTTTTTAGGAATAAATTTCCCATTTATCTTAATTCGCTCTCGAAAATCTTTTAAATGTGGCGAAGTATACAAACCCACTTTATAACCGGCTTCCTGAAACACCGAAGCTAACATATGGCTTGTCGAGCCTTTCCCGTTAGTACCGGCAATATGAACCGACTTAAAATTTTCATGCGGATTGCCTAAATGTTTATCTAGTTTGATGGTTTTTGAAAGGTCTTTTTTGAATGCCTGTGAACCTACTCTTTGGTACATAGGCAACTGCTGAAACATCCAGTCAACAGTTTTAGTATATGCATCCACTTATTCCGAAAGTTTGAAGTTATAAATAATAGTTCCCACCTGGCGGGAAGGTGCATTGCTATCGCTATTAAAGCGAGTCGCCATGGCGGCCCTTCTTGCAGGATCTGTTAAACAGGCAGCGCTGTTTGTGGTTCCTTTTACACCGGGTGTGGCATTGATTACCTGCCCATTTCGATTAACCTCAATACGAACTACCACGATTCCCGATTCATTACAATCCTGAACGAATTTTTCTTTATTTAAGGCTCTCCTTCCCCCCAGGCGATAATTACCATCACCATCTAAACCAGAGCCACTTCCATAGTAGGAACTGGCATTAGGATCACCGTCTGGATCACCTTTATCCCCAGCTTGATTATCATTTCCTTCTCCTCCACTTTCGGTACCCGATCTTTCGGGACCATTTAAGATACTACTCATAGCATCGGTAGTAGACTGGTCTGGTTTGGGTTCTGGCTTTTTAGCCGGTATTTCTTCTTTAGGTTCTTCGGGTTTCTTCTCTTCTACCGGTTTCGGTTCTTTCTTTTCTTCAATAACAGGAGCTTCTTCTATTTCCTGGGTTACCACTTCCTCTTCAATTACAGGCTCCGGTTGAGTTTGCGTTTTAGGAACGGTAGTTTGCTGAGGAGCAGATTTAACCGGTTCGGTCGGTTGCTCATTACCAGAACCAACTTCTGAAGTTCCAAAATTTATGGCTATTCCACTCTCTGGTGGCGGATCTAAATATTTAAAGCCTAACAGAAATAATAATGCAATTAACAACACGTGTAAGATAACCGTGATGGTAAAGGATTTTTTTTCGTGCCTGGTTTCTAACATAATTAGATTTATTCGGGTTTAACCGCTAGAACGATTTTATAACTATTTCGGTTCGCAATATCCATAACATTTACTGCCTTCTCGATAGGCACACCTTCTTCTGCTCTCAAAATAATGGTTGGCTTTTCTTCTCCAGCCAATTTAGTTTTTAAGGTACTTTCTAATGCTGATTGCGTAATGCGCTGATCATCCACGTAAAATTGAAGGTCTTTAGTAATGCTTACCGATACATTTTGAACGCTGGTAGTTTTCCCTTTCGCCTTTGGAAGTATCAGGTCTAAGGCTTCTGGAGTAATTACCGGCGAGGTGAGCATAAAAAAGATCAATAACAGGAATACAATATCTGTCATTGAGCTCATACTGAACTCGGGGCTTATTTTATTTCTTCCTCTTAAATTCATATTAAGCGGGCTCGTTTAACAGGTCAAGGAAATCTACCGCGGTAGCTTCCATTTGATGCACTACTTTATCGGTTTTTACCACCAAATGATTGTACCCAATATACGCGATAATACCTA
>DATFJA010000090.1:0-13026 GCA_035269545.1 Salegentibacter sp. | reverse complement strand
ATTCTTCTGCTTTTCCAATTTGGAACATTTCAACAGTTTGAAATTCCTGGTAAGCTGCGGTGTATTGACTGCTAAGAGCATTTAATTCTGTATCTCCTGGATTTTCAGCAAAGGCTCTTGCAAGATCTTCCAAATTCTGAGTTTCAACCTGAAAAGACACAAAAGAAGGCACAATAATATTATCTGCCCAATTAGCCAGCATTTCACCTCTATCAAAATTGTCGCCTCCATTGGTACCACCTCCATTATCGCCACCGTCTTCTGTGGAACAAGCAGCAAATAATAAAGTTGCAATTAATAATAATTTTGAAATCTTGATCATAGCTATATAAGTATTAAAAACCGGAGCAGATAAGGTCTAGCCCCGGCTATTTTTTTGTTTATGCTTCTTCAACAGTAAAATCAAAAGGAGCAGCAATCTCTTCAGAAATTGTATCTAAAGTTTCAGGGGTTACATCCCAAAAACCATTCCCTTCCATAAGATCTTCAAGATATTGAGTCACATTATTAGAAGATATATAAGGAGCACCGGTTTCAGGATTATGAGTAAATCTCAAACTATATATAAAACCATATCCTTCAGATAAACTATGAAATGCTGCACCGTATTCTCCATTCGCCAACTGTTCTTTACCCGCTTTTAGATAATAAACTGCTCTAATCGCTACAATTTTTGAAATATTGGTACGAATAATTTCCACCTGTTCATCCCTAAGCTCATAATCTCCGGCAACTATAGCTGCTCTACCAGTTTTAAAGGCTTCAAACACTTCCTCTGCAATCCCGGAGAAATCCTCATCATTATCTACCTTCGCCAGGTATTTAAATAGCAAGTTATCATCGTTATCGCTTAAGGCAGCATTAGGATTCTTGGAAGGAATAGAAGGATCTCCATACAAGTACCCATAGGCTTCATCCCATTTATGCTCCATAGTCGTGTAAGCTTTTCCTTCATTCACCACTTCAGCATCGTTATTAGCACGATTATCTGCCTCATCTAAAACTTCCTGAGATAAATAATTATTTAACATTTGATCTACCAAAAGACCACCTATCAAGCCTTTTGTAAAAGCCTGGTCCATTTCTAAACCTTTCGAGTTTACATATCTTGCCTTATCACCCTGAGCGATTTGACCGGCCTTTCCAGCTTCAGCCAATTGATCCTTATTTTCTTTTACTTCATTAAATTGAACCTCTATAAAGGATTCAAAATCATTTCTAATCTCTGCGCTTTCAACAGTATTAGAAGAAAAATACAATTTAGAAGCAGCTACTTTTGACTTTACACTTTTAGAAGACTGGTTAAGATCTGCACTGCTAAATGGTGCATTTTCATTGGCAAACATATCCAGCAACAGTTCCTCACTTGCCCCGTCAAAATTGAGAAAATTAGAGAAAATTTCAGAAGCCATTTCAATCCGGGTAGTTTGTCCGGAATAGCTAACTGTTGAAGTATTATTTCTTTCAAAACTATAAGTAGCAGGAACTTCGATTTCTGCTTTTTCTGTAGATAAATCATCATCAGATGAACAAGAAGCAAGCGTTAGCCCGCCTAAGATTGCTGAGAAAAACAGCTTTTTCATAATGCTTTATTTAGACTGATTAAAAATATTTTCGGCAAATATAAAAACACATTTCCGTTAGTCCAAGTTTATTTAGATTAATTTTAAATAGCTTTTTCTAATGGCAATCTAAATTCAAATAAAATCTAATAATTATAGGTATTGAAAATCTTGGAAGCTTCGTTATAAGCCGACTCAAAACTGGTCATTTTAATATTGGAATCTGCTTTTTTAGAATTGAAGTAAGAAAGCATTTTTTCTGAAGGCATATTTCCGGTAAGTTCATCTTTGGCCATTGGGCAACCACCAAAGCCTTGAATAGCTCCATCAAACCTTCTGCAACCAGCATTATAGGCGGCATCGATTTTCTCATGCCATTTTGAAGGCGTAGTATGAAGATGGGCTCCAAACTCAATTTCAGGGTATTTCGGAATTAAGTTTGAAAATAAATACTCAATAATTTCGGGGGTAGAACTTCCAATAGTATCAGATAAGGATAGAATTTGAACTCCCATTGCCGATAATTTTTGGGTCCATTCACCTACAATTTCCACATCCCATGGATCACCATAAGGATTTCCAAAACCCATAGAAAGATAGGCTACTACTTTTTTATCTGTTCTTTCAGCGATTTCGAGGATTTCACTTAAAATCTCTACAGACTCAGCTATAGTCTTATGCGTATTACGCATTTGGAAGTTTTCAGAAATTGAAAAAGGATAACCTAAATAATCAATTTCTGGGTGTACCGAGGCATCTTGCGCGCCACGGGTATTCGCCACGATGGCGAGTAGCTTACTTTTTGTAGTAGAAAGATCTAATTTGGATAAAACCTCAGCAGTATCAGCCATTTGCGGAATCGCCCTGGGAGATACAAAGCTTCCAAAATCTATGGTGTCAAACCCACAACGCAGTAAAGACTGAATATACTGTACTTTTTTTTCAGTAGGAATAAAGGTTTTTATTCCCTGCATCGCGTCTCGCGGACACTCAATAAGCTTGATTTTATCCATATCTCCAAAGATAGTATTTTAAGGAATATTTAAAAAACAATGCAAATTAATTCATTTTATTAAAATGATAGCAGTCAAAAAGGGGTAGCACTAATTTTCCCTTAAACAGATATTATCAAAACCAGCTATATAAGTATAAAACCTGCGATTCCTACAAATACTATAATTTGCAACCATTTTAATACAAAGCCTGAATGCTTATGCTTCTTGAGGTAGTTAGAAATCTTTCCTGCCAATAAAGCAACACTTCCAAAAATTATAATTGTTAAAAGCATAAAAACCGCACCCAGAATATAGAATTGTATAACAGTGTTTCCTTCTGGCTCCCACAAAAATCCCGGAAAAAAAGCGAGAAAAAATATAGTTACTTTCGGGTTTAGCACATTCATTATGAATCCCTGCTTAAAAAGAGAAAACAAAGATTTCTGTTTTATTCCTTCTGCAGAATAGGCGATCTCTACATCACTTTTAAAAACCTGCCAGGCAAGATAAAGCAGGTAAATTGCACCAAAAAGTTTGATGATAAAGAAAAGTGTATCAGAATTTTTGATAATTGCTGATACCCCAAAGGCTACTAGACTGGTATGAATAATAATACCGGTAGCCAAACCAAGAGCGGTAACAATGCCATGAGTTTTACCATTTGCCATCCCCTGTACCATTACGTAGATAATATCTGGTCCAGGAGAGATCGTAAGAATCGCCGAAGCTGTAAAAAAAGGAATAAGTTGCTCTAACAAAATTTAGCGTCTTTCAGCTTTCTTCCTCGTCAGCACGAAATAAAAAACGTAAAACCAGCTAAAAATCCCGTGGATAACCATTAACAAGACCGAACGATTTCTCGTCCATGATGTTATGGCAGCCACCACTGTTCCCAAACTAATTCCATTAGTAATAACCGTACGGCCAACTTCAGAAGCTTCCGAAAAACTATAAGCATCTAAACTAATGACAACTAAAAATAAAAAACTGAGGTAAATTTTCTGCATTCGCTATTCATTTTTGGCTAAAATAGCCTGGTTAATTTTTTTTATCAAGGCTGGACCTTCGTAAATAAATCCTGTATATAATTGCACTAAACTTGCACCTGCATCAAGTTTTTCCAGGGCATCTTCAGCAGTATGTATTCCGCCCACCCCAATAATTGGAAAAGCCTTATTGCTTTTTTCTGAAAGAAAACGAATTACCTCTGTAGCACGATTCTTTAATGGTTTGCCGCTTAGTCCGCCGGTTTCTTTCTTATTTTCAGATTGCAAACCTTCACGAGAAATTGTTGTGTTAGTCGCAATTACCCCCGCAATGTTTGTTTCTTTTACAATATCGATGATATCCAACAGTTGAGCATCGGTAAGATCGGGAGCTATTTTAAGTAAGATCGGTTTTTGCTTTGGTTTTTTAGCATTTAAGCTTTGCAGGGTATTTAACAAATTGGTAAGAGGCTCTTTATCCTGCAACTCACGTAAATTTGGCGTATTTGGCGAACTAACATTCACTACAAAGTAATTCACATAATCATAGAGTGCCTCAAAGCATATTTTATAATCTTCTACAGCATTTTCGTTTGGCGTAACCTTATTCTTACCAATATTTCCACCAATAAGTACATTCTCATTCTTTTTTAAACGCTCCACTGCCGCTTCTACTCCACCGTTATTAAAACCCATTCGGTTAATAATCGCATTGTCTTCTTTTAACCTGAAAAGTCGCTTTTTTTCATTTCCCGGTTGTGGTTTTGGAGTTACGGTTCCTATTTCAATAAAACCGAATCCCAATTCTGACAATTCCCTGAAAAGCTTCGCATCTTTATCAAACCCCGCAGCAAGTCCTACCGGATTTTTAAATTTCAGTCCGAAAACTTCCCTTTCTAAACGAGGATCTTCAACCTGAAATTTCTTTTTTACAATATTTCTAAATACAGATGTATTGCCAAGTTTCTTTAATGTTTTAAAAGTAAAGTGATGCACCCATTCCGGATCAAATCGAAATAATAGAGGCCTAATCGAAGATTTGTACATAAAAGTTGGTTTGTGCAAAAATAGAAGGAAATCATAAAAAACCAGCTCTAATTCTTAAAAGGTTTTGAAGCTGAAATTCGAATGGTTAATTTTGAAAGAAACTACTAACCAATGATTAACAAGCAGCGCATTATAGATCGTTTCATTAGTTATATAACTATAGATACACAAAGCGATCCAGAAAGCCAAACTACTCCCAGTACTGATAAGCAATGGATTTTAGCGAAGAAATTGGCAGATGAGTTACAGGAAATGGGAATGACAGAGGTAAGTATAGACGATCACGCCTATGTGATGGCAACGCTGCCTGCAAATGTTCCGCATTCGGTGCCTGTTATTGGCTTTATTTCTCATTTTGATACTTCTCCCGATTTTAATGCTAGCAATATTCAACCACAAATTATTGAAGATTATGACGGAAAAGATATAATTCTCAATAAAGAGAAAAACATCATTCTTTCTTCTGAATATTTTGATGATTTAAAGCAATATAAAGGTCAAACCTTAATCACTACCGATGGCACCAGTCTTTTAAGTGCCGACGACAAAGCCGGAATTACCGAGATTATGACCGCAATGCAATACTTGCTGGATAATCCGGAGATTCCACACGGAAAGATTCGTGTAGGCTTTACTCCAGATGAAGAAATTGGTCGCGGAGCACATAAATTTGATGTAGAAAAATTTGGAGCCGAATGGGCGTATACTATGGATGGCAGCCAGATTGGAGAACTTGAATTTGAGAATTTTAATGCTGCTAAAGCTATTGTTAAGGTTCGCGGAAAAGGTGTGCATCCGGGATATGCAAAAGATAAAATGATCAACAGTCAATACATTGCTGTAGATTTTATCAACTCCCTACCAAGATTGGAAACACCTGAGCATACCGAAGACCGCCAGGGATTTTTTCACCTAAGTGATATGAAAGGTGATGTAGAAGAAACACTGCTGGAATACATAATTAGAGATCACGACCTGGGACATTTTAATGCAAGGAAAGACATGGTACACGATCTTGCTTCAGAAATCTGTTCTCAATACGAAAGTGATTGTATTTCCGTAGAAATTACCGACCAGTACTTTAATATGCGTGAAAAAATAGAACCGGTGATGCATATTATTGAGATTGCGAAAGAAGCTATGAAAGCAGTTAATGTTGAACCCCTTCTAAAGCCAATACGTGGCGGAACAGATGGAGCGCAACTAAGTTATATGGGACTGCCCTGCCCTAATATTTTTGCCGGCGGTCACAATTTCCATGGGAGATATGAATATGTACCGGTAGAAAGTATGCAAAAAGCTACTGAAGTTATCGTAAAAATCGCTGAAATGACTTCTAAAAAGAGTAAATAGAACATCTTATTTAATAGGCTGAAGATGGCTGTAAAATCTGTAGATCAATACATTGAAACTCATCCTTTCTGGGAAAAAGAGTTAGAATCTTTAAGAGCACTAATGCAAAATACTGAGCTGAAAGAGAGTATAAAATGGGGTGCACCTGTTTATGTGCTGGATGGAAAAAATGTTGCAGGCATTGCGGCTTTTAAAAATCATTGTGCACTTTGGTTTTTTAATGGAGCTCTATTGAAAAAAAATACGGTTTTACTCCACAACGCCCAGGAAGGAAAAACCAAAGCTTTGAGACAAATAAGGTTTGAAAAAGGCGATAAGATTGAACCTGAAATTCTTCAGAAATATGTTGTTGAAGCTATTCAAAATCAGCGCGAAGGCAAAGAAATAAAACCGGTGACTTCAAAAGAGTTAATGATTCCTTCAGAATTAAAAGATGCTTTTAAAGAAAATAGGGATTTGGAGAAATCCTTTCAGCAATTAACAGAAGGAAAACAAAGAGAATACGCCGATTATATTGCCGAGGCAAAAAGAGAGGCTACCAAACAATCCCGCCTGAAGAAAATTAAACCGATGATAAAGAATGGCGAAGGACTTCACGATAAATATAAAAACTGCTAAAATCTTTTAGCAGAACCCTAAAACAGTTTCTGTTTCTAACATCTTAGATTCTGAAACAAGTTCAGAATGACGTTCTTAATAGATATTAAATCTTCTTAAAAAGTAAAAATCCCCAGGCCTTAGCGCTGGGGATTTAGATTCTATAATCAAACAGAAAAACTATTTCTTTTCTTTAATGGCTTTTGCCTTACTTTCTTTTTCTGGCTTGGCCGGTTCGTTGAGTTTTTTACTCATTTCCATAGAGATGGACGAACGATCAAAAGTTATTTTTCCTGCTCCGGTTTCTATAATTACCGCATTATTTTTTTCGCTAAAGTCAACTATTTTACCGTGCATACCACTTTTGGTTACCACACGATCTCCGCGTTTTAATTCAGAGGCAAAATTACGTTCTTGTTTAGCTTTTTTCATTTGTGGGCGTATCATGAAAAAATATACGACCGCAAACATTAATATTATTGGGGCAAATTGAGTTAATTGATCCATTTACTAACTAGCGTTTTCTTCAGTTTCTACAAAGGCTTTAATTCTAAGACGCTCTGTACCGGCTTCTGTATTTGCGCTTACTGTAACTGTTTTAGTTACCTGCCCATTTCCAGAACCATTAAATTTTACCAACATCTCACCAGTTTCTCCCGGTTGAATCGGCTCTCTCGTATAAGATGGTACTGTACAACCACAAGTACTTCTTGCATTTGTAATTACCAATGGCGCCTGGCCGGTATTGGTGAAAGTAAAGGTATGCTCTACATTTTCACCTTTTGGAATATTCCCGAAATCGTGTTCTGATTCTTCGAATTCCATTTTAGGATAGACAGTAGCCTGTGCATCACGCTCAGCAGCGCTTTCCACATTTTCAGCTTTTACTTTTTCTGAGGCGTTATTGTTGTTGTCTTTACAAGAAGTAAAAAGCAGCGCCCCCACTGCAGCCAACATTAAGATTCCATTTTTCATAATAGTGAAATTTAATTTAATTTTTAAAATTAAGAAATTTTATTCATTACATAAGGCCGCGCCCTACTTTATTTAACTTATTCTCTTCCTTATATTCCTTAGATAGTTTATCTAAGACTCCATTTATAAAAATACTACTTTTTGGGGTACTGTATTCTTTAGCCAGTTCAAGATATTCATTAATGGTAACTTTTACCGGGATGGAAGGGAATTTTAAGAATTCACAAATTGCCATTTTCATGAGAATCATATCAATTTCTGCAATCCGGTCTTTATCCCAATTTGGTGTTTTACCCAGCATTTCTTTTGCCAGCACATCATCATTCAAATAAGTTTTTCTGAATAACTCTTTGGCAAAATCCCTATCCTCATCGTTTTTATAAAGCTTTCCTAGTTTCATATTTTCAGCAGAATTAGGCTTCAATTTCTGAAGAAACTTTAGTACCGCTGTATTTACAATAGGAAGATCGTCTATCCAGGTAAGTTTCGCATCCTCGAGGTAATCGTAAAGTTTCTCGTTAGGAGCAATAATTTCCTTAAAAATAGCGATTATAAATTCTTTATCCTCTTTGAAACTAGATTCACGAGTTTCCATATAATTTTTATAGATATCGCTTTTCTTTAATGCTTCCCAGATAATTTGCACGTAATCGTCGTCCCTTTTCCAATGGGTTATTTTTCTTGACTCCAGGGCATCCTGTAAACTCTCGTTATTTTTGAAAATTTCAAAAATAGCATTGGAAATAAATTTTTTGTTTGGATCTTTTTCCTCGTTGGTAGCAAGGTGCTTTTGTTGAGATTTCTCTAAAAAGTTTTCAGCCTGGCCTTTTAACTCTTCAATTAGGCTTAATTGAACCAGAAAAAGATCGTACATCTCTTCCATACTTTTAAGCAGGAATTTTTCCTCGGTTCCCAGGTTATCGTTTTGGCTTTGGTTAAAGGCGTAAAGTGATTGCATTACTTTAACCCGAATATGTCTTCTTGTCAACATAAGTGTAAAAGAACTTTTTAGAATTATAAAAGGCGAAAGAATATTCTTTCGCCTTGCAAAAATACCAAACTTTTGAAATTGACTACTTCAAATTCTGATTTTTTCTATCATCAATTCGTTGTTGTGCAATTTTAAGTGCAGCAAAGTGTGAGGTCATATCATCTTTATCTGCTTTGCTTAGAATTTCTAATGTTGTATTGTAAATATTTTCGGTTTTACGCATAATTTCCTTCCTATCGTAATTCTCAAGTTCTGCGTAAACATTTATAATTCCGCCGGCATTTATTAAGAAATCCGGGGCGTAAACAATTCCTCTTTCTCTAAGAATTTTTCCATGGGTAAGCTCATCGGCTAACTGGTTGTTTGCGGCACCGGCGATTACTTTAGCTTTAATGCGTTTTACAGTTTCGTCATTAATAGTAGCTCCAAGGGCGCAAGGTGCGTAAATATCTACTTCGGCGCCATAAACATCAGAACCTTCAAAAATAATAGCTCCGTATTTAGCTTTAACAGCTTCAAGACGCTCTTGATTAATATCACTGATATAAACTTTAGCGCCATCCTGAGTTAAATGCTCTACCAGGGTTTCACCAACGTGACCAATACCCTGCACCAATACCGATTTTCCTTCTAGATCGTCATTTCCAAATTTATGTTTTGCAGCTGCCTTCAAGCCCATAAAGACACCGTAGGCTGTGATTGGAGATGGATTACCGGCACCACCTTTATCTTCAGAAATTCCTGTTACATATTTAGTAACTTCACGCACAGTATCCATATCGGCAGTTTCCATCCCAACATCTTCTGCAGTGATATATTTTCCGCTTAGAGAATCTACAAAACGTCCAAAACTCTTCATAAGCTCAGGAGTCTTTTGGGTTTTGGCGTCACCTATAATAACAGCTTTGCCACCACCAAGGTTAAGTCCTGTTATTGCACTTTTAAAAGTCATTCCGCGAGAAAGACGCAAAACGTCGTTTAGCGCTTCCCATTCGGTGCTGTAGTTCCACATTCTGGTTCCTCCAAGCGCAGGTCCTAAAACCGTGTTATGGATACCAATTATTGCCTTTAAACCTGTATCTTTGTCGTTGCAAAAAACTACTTGCTCGTGGTTGTCAAAAGAGAGCTGCCCAAATACCGGCGCAGACTTTTTTAGTTCATTTGCATTTAGAACATCAACTTGCATAACTTGTTACATTTTATAAATTAGCGTTTTCATTTTTCTGAAAATCACTATGCAAAAATAAAGAATATTTCAACAAAGAGGTTTTTAAAACGTGTTAAAATAACATATCCTCAGAATTTAGCTTTTTTTACCTTCAATGAAGAACCTTAAATATCTCAATAAATATTTCCTGAAATATAGATGGAAGCTATTAATTGGTCTTGTGATCACGATAGTGGCACGTATTTTCGCGTTGTATTATATTCCGTTAATTGGGGATTCTACTGACGCGATAGAGCAATTTATAAATGGTGAAATAAGTACTATCGAAGTACTTAAAACAGAACTTGCCGTAAATATTGCACTAATTATAGGCGCTACATTAATTGCAGCATTCCTTACATTTTTAATGCGACAAACTTTTATTGTTGTTTCCAGAGATATTGAATTTGATCTTAAAAACGAGATCTATAAACACTACCAAGAACTCTCCCTTAATTTCTATAAAAAGAACCGTACCGGAGATCTAATGAACCGAATAAGTGAAGATGTAAGTAAAGTGAGATTATATCTTGGGCCGGCAATTATGTATACCGTAACTACCTTCACCTCTACCGTGGTGGTTTTAATTTTTATGCTCCAGGCCGCGCCAGAGCTCACCTTATATACAGTAGCTCCGCTTCCTGTTTTGGCATTCTCTATTTACAAAATTAGCGTTGCCATTCATAAAAGAAGCACCGTGGTGCAGCAGTACCTCTCTAAACTAAATACTTTTACTCAGGAGAGTTTTAGCGGAATCGCGGTTATAAAATCCTACGGGATGGAAAAGCAGATCAACCATAATTTTGTGGATCTGGCCAATGGAAGTCGCGATAAAAATATAGACCTGGTTAAGGTACAGGCGTTCTTTTTTCCGCTTATGGTTTTGTTAATCGGGATTAGCAATGTGCTAGTAATTTACGTTGGTGGTAACCAATATATAAGTGGTGAAATTGAAAACATTGGGGTTATTGTAGAGTTTCTCCTGTATGTAAATATGCTTACCTGGCCCATCGCCTCTATTGGTTGGGTAACTTCTTTAGTACAACAAGCCGAAGCTTCACAGGAGCGCATCAACGAGTTTTTAAAGGAAAAGCCCGAAATAACCAATAAAAAGGAGACGCCAGATGAAATTCACGGAAGCATTGCATTTAAAAATGTAAGCTTCACCTATGATGATACCAATATCACTGCCCTTAAAAATGTTTCTTTTGAAGTTAATAGCGGAGAAACACTAGCAATAATCGGGAAAACAGGTGCAGGAAAATCTACCATCCTGGAACTTATCGGGAGGTTATATGATGTGCAAAATGGAGAAATTTCCATAGACGATAGAAATATTGAAAACCTTAATCTAGATAGTTTAAGAGATAGCATTGGCTACGTGCCACAGGATGCATTTTTATTTAGTGACTCTATTAAAAGCAATATTAAATTCGGAAAAACAGATGCCAGCGACGACGAAATATTCGAAGCCGCTAAAAATGCTTCAGTTCATAAAAACATCATCGGCTTCAGTAAAGGTTACGACACCGTTCTTGGAGAACGAGGGATAACACTTTCGGGCGGACAAAAACAAAGGGTTTCTATCGCCCGAGCTATTATTCACGATCCTAAGATCTTATTGTTTGACGATTGCCTTTCAGCCGTAGATACTGAAACCGAAGAGGAAATTCTCAATAACCTCTTTAGAATTTCAAAAGAGAAAACAACTATAATTGTAAGTCATAGAATTTCTTCAGCAAAAAATGCCGATAAAATAATTATTTTGGAAGACGGTGCTATTGTTCAACAAGGCACTCATTCTCAATTATTGAACCAGCAAGGCTATTACAAAGAATTGTATGCAAAACAATTAAATGAAAAAGAAATGTGAAAATATTTTGCTAGATGTTAAAAATTTTTAGATTTTTGAGCAGATCTAAACCAAACTAAAAGAATTTATTTTATGAGCGACAAGGGAATGATGGAGAAAGAAGAAATATTCTCTAAAGTGCTGAGAGCCGGAAGAAGAACTTACTTTTTTGATGTTAGGGCAACTCGTGCAGACGACTATTACCTAACTATTACCGAAAGTAAAAAGTTTACCAACGACGATGGTTCTTTCTTTTACAAAAAACACAAAATTTACCTTTACAAAGAGGATTTTGCCGGTTTCAATGAAATACTGCAAGAAATGACAGATTTTATCCTCAATGAAAAAGGAGAAGAAGTAATTAGCGAACGTCATCAAAAAGACTTTAAGAAGGAATATGAAACTTCTGAGAACGGAGTCGCAGAAGGTGTCTCACCAGAGAAGTTCACCGATGTAAGTTTTGACGACATTTAAATTATTATTTTAAAGATTATATAAAACCGTCCTGATTTTTTCAGGACGGTTTTTTTATATTTATATCCCAAATAAAAAAACCATGCAAAAGCTTTTACCATTTTTAATTTTCTGTATTTGTTTCAACTCAATTGCACAGCAAGAACAGGAAGATCTAAGTCTGGAATATTACCTCCCTCAAGATGTTAGTTATAATGAGAAAATCCCCAAGCCACAGGATGTTATTGGCTACATACCGGGAGAATGGCATGTGACCCACGATTTACTTTTAAATTATATGCGAGAGCTTGCCAGGGTTTCGCCCCGAATAAGCATTGAAAACAGAGGAGAAACCTACGAGGGGCGTCCACTTATTTTACTCACCATAACTTCCGAACAAAATCACGAGAACTTAGAAGAAATTCGCAAAAATCACCTTGCATTAACCCAGGAGAATGCATCTTCTTTAAACTTAGAGCAAATGCCCATTGTGGTAAACCAGGGTTTTTCAATTCACGGAAACGAGGCCAGCGGCTCTAACGCTGCACTTTTGGAAGCTTATTATCTGGCAGCGGCTGAAGGTGAAGAAATAGAAGAGTTACTTGACAATACCGTAATCCTTTTTGACCCTGTATTTAACCCTGATGGTTTACAGCGATTTGCCTATTGGGCGAATACCAATAAAAGCGAAAATATAAATCCCGATCCTCAAGACCGGGAATATAGCGAAGTTTGGCCGGGAGGTAGAACTAATCATTATTGGTTTGATATGAACCGGGACTGGCTACCGGTTCAACTACCGGAATCCCAGGCTCGTATTGAGACTTTTCATAAGTGGATGCCGAATATTTTAACAGATCATCACGAGATGGGCTCAAATTCCAGCTTTTTCTTTCAGCCGGGAATTCCTTCAAGAACCCATCCTCTAACCCCAGATATAAACCAGGAAATTACCAAAGAAATAGGAACCTACCACGCTGAAGCTTTTGATGAACTAGGCTCCTTTTA
>DATFJA010000089.1:0-5724 GCA_035269545.1 Salegentibacter sp. | reverse complement strand
CTTATACTCTACCCTACCGATACGGTTTGGGGAATTGGCTGTGATGCTACCAATGCTGAAGCGGTAGAAAAGGTATATAAACTTAAAAATCGTCACGAAAGTCAGGCGCTTATTTGCCTGGTTTCAGACTATAAAATGTTGAATCAATTTGTAGAAGATGTACCTGAAGTAGCTTATGATATTCTAAAATTTGCGAAAAAGCCTACGACAATTATTTACGACGATCCAATTCGCGTAGCTGAAAATTTAATAGCCGATGATAATTCTTTGGCAATTAGAGTTTCTAAAGATAAATTCAGCAATGATTTGGCAAAAAGATTTCGGAAACCAATCGTTTCTACTTCGGCCAACATCAGTGGTGAAAAAACACCCGGGTCCTTCGCTGAAATTAGCCCCGAAATTTTAGAAGGTGTGGACTATGTAGTAAATTTGCAAAAAAATAAAAAATCGGCTAAACCCTCCGCCATCATTAAATTAAGTAACGATGGTAAGGTAAAAGTGATTAGGAAATAATAACGAAAAGTTTATTGGTGAGTTCATCGAAAACTTTTTTACGTCAGGCTGAACTTGTTTCAGCTTCTAAGATCTTAGAATTATCAAATTAGATCCTGAAACAAGTTCAGGATGACGTTTAAGTTTCCAGTTTCTTAGAACGTGTTTAGCAATGAAGCCAGGTTCAAAAAGCTTGGGTTTCAAAAGAAATTACAATAGTGAAGAATTATAAAGGCGCTTTATCCCACAATATATTCAGGGTCATCACCCAGGCCTCGGAAGAAATAAAACTTGAAAGCTATGTTATTGGAGGCTTTGTTCGCGATCACATTTTACAGCGTGGAGAACCCAAAGATATTGACATTGTAGCGGTAGGCAGCGGCATTGAACTTGCCAAAAAAGTTGCCGAAATACTTCCGCATAAACCCAAAGTTCAGATTTTTAAAAACTACGGTACAGCAATGCTGCGTGCTTACGATATGGAAATCGAGTTTGTAGGTGCGCGTAAAGAAAGTTATCAAAAAGACAGTCGCAAACCCATTGTGGAAGATGGAAGCTTGGAAGACGACCAAAATCGTCGCGATTTTACCATAAATGCGCTGGCGCTTGGTTTAAATGAAGATAACTTCGGAAATCTTTTAGATCCTTTTGATGGGATTGAAGACCTAAATTCGAAGATCATCAAAACCCCGCTAGATCCCGATATTACTTATTCTGATGACCCATTGCGCATGCTTCGGGCTATCCGGTTTGCAACACAGCTAAATTTTAAGATCGAGAAAGAGTCTTTAGACGCAATTAGCAGGAACAAGAAACGCATCAAAATAATTTCCAAAGAAAGAATTACAGACGAGCTGCATAAAATAATGCTGGCGGAAAAACCTTCAAAAGGCTTTTCACTATTACATAAAACCGGATTACTTCATATCATTATGCCCGAACTGACCGCTCTTGAAGGCATCGACGAAATTGAAGGACAGAAGCACAAAGATAATTTTTGGCATACTTTAGAAGTGGTAGATAATATTTCAGAAAACACCGATGATCTTTGGCTTCGCTGGGCAGCTTTACTACACGATATTGGAAAAGCTCCCACTAAAAAGTTTCATAAGAAAATTGGTTGGACTTTTCACGGGCACGAGTTTGTAGGCGCAAAAATGGTTTTTAAACTATTCAAGCGTCTTCGACTTCCACTAAATGACAAGATGAAATATGTGCAGAAATTGGTTCTAATGAGTTCGCGACCAATCGCTATTGTTGATAATGACGTGACCGACTCTGCCGTACGCCGACTTATTTTTGACGCGGGTGAAGATATTGAAGATTTGATGACGCTTTGTGAAGCAGATATCACCACTAAAAATCCAAATCGATTTAAGAAATACCACAATAATTTTAAAGTGGTTCGCACCAAAATGAAAGAGGTTGAAGAGCGTGACCACGTTCGTAATTTCCAACCACCGGTTACCGGCGAAGAAATTATGGAAACTTTTAATATTAGACCATCACGTGAAATTGGGATTATAAAAGACACCATTAAAGAAGCAATTCTAGAAGGGGAAATTCCGAACGAACATGAGGCCGCAAGGAATTTAATGTTGAAGAAAGGGAGAGAGTTAGGGCTGGAAGGAGAAGGTAATCAATAGTCTGAATTTTGTTTGCTGTGAACAATAGATAAATTTGAAATCTTAATAAAATGTATAGAAAATCGGTTAAAATTTCCCTGATCCTCGTTTACCTGGTTATTGTTGCCGGTGCTGTGGTAAGAATGACGGGCTCCGGAATGGGTTGCCCAGACTGGCCAAAATGTTTTGGATATTATATTCCTCCAACCGAAGTTTCAGAACTGGAGTTTCAGGCTAATCGCGAATATGAAAAAGGCCAGGTAATAATTGTTGATGAGACTTTAAAAGTAGCAGCAAAAAACTTTACTTCCACAGAAAACTATTCCGAAGAAAATTGGGAAACCTACACGAAGCATGACTATGCAATTTTTAACCCTGTGCATACCTGGGTTGAATACGTCAATAGACTCCTGGGCGCTTTGGCGGGTTTTGCCATACTCATTATGGCAGTACTTTCCTTTAAAAAATGGAAATTCAGGAAGCGAATTACCCTACTTTCCTGGCTAAGTGTTTTTCTTATGGGCTTCCAGGCCTGGTTGGGGGCGACCGTAGTTTATTCGGTTTTATCGCCGGTAAGAATTACCATTCATATGGTGATGGCACTGGTAATTGTAGCTGTCTTGCTTTACTTGCTATTTATTTCAGAAGAGAAAAAACTAGCTCACGAGCCAAATAAAACTTTTAGAAATTTAATGGTTTTGGCCGTAGCGCTTACATTAATCCAGGTGGTTTTAGGAACCCAGGTGAGACAATTTGTAGATGAGCAGGTTAAAATATTTGGCTATAACGCTAAAGAAATGTGGTTAGCGAACCCTAATCTAACTTTTTATATTCATCGAAGTTTTTCTATCCTGGTCCTGCTTGTAAACCTGGCACTTTGGTGGAAAAACCGAAAACTTCAGCTTCAATTCGCAAAAATAAACTGGGTTTTATTGTTCATTTTCCTGGAGATTATAACAGGAATCGCCATGTATAATTTCGATTTTCCGTTTACATCACAACCGCTACATTTAGTGATTGCCTCGGTATTGTTCGGGTTTCAATTTTATTTATTATTGGAAAGCTTTGCCGCAGGCAGAAAGTTGAAAACTTTGTAACTTTGCATCTTAAAATTTGATATTATGGTTTACCGATTTAGAGTAATTCTTGATGCAGAGGAAGATGTGTTTAGAGATATAGAAATACTGGAGGAAAACACGCTGGAAGATCTTCACAACACTATTTTACAGTCTTTTGGGTTTGATGGTACAGAGATGGCTTCGTTCTATTTAAGTGACGAAAAATGGGAACAGGGCGAAGAGTTTTCTCAATTTGATATGGGTGGTGAAGTTCGATTAATGAATGAAACCAGCCTGGAATCTATTTTAGATGAAGATAATAGAAACCTTATCTATGTATATGATTTCCTAAAAATGTGGACATTCCTGATAGAATTGGCACAAGTTGGCGAAATCGAAGATGGCCGGGATTACCCGAATCTTATGTTTGTCCACGGGCAAATTCCCGATGAAGCACCAGATAAAGACTTTGTAGGAGAAGATGATGGCGATCCAGATTCTGGGGATATTTTTGACCAGGGCTACAACACCAACGATTACGACGATCTTTCATTTGATGAAAACTGGAATTGATTCCGGAGGAATCATCCCGAACTCGCTTCGGGATCTTTGATTAAACAAGATCCTGAAATTTATTTCAGGACCTAAGTCGTTCATATCTCAATAAGAATCGTCATTACGAACGGAGTGAAGTAATCTTCAACTTAAATTACCAAAATCTGACAGATTGCTTCGTACCTCGCAATGACGATAACTTGAATAATAAAATTTTTGCTACAGTTTATCCCTTATATTCGGGACGGAAAATAACAATACTAAGATTTCTGCCTTCGCAGAAATGACCTAAATTATATACTGAATGATCAATCTTTTTAATGCACAAATTGAATCCCTCTCTATACACAGGGTGGGCAATAAAAGCCGGAATGAAAATATCTTTCTCTCTGCGGCTCCGTATCAATTAAATGATGAAATCACTCCTCTAATCAAGGAATATTTTCTAAAACCATTCAGGGAAAAAGAAGAAAATTATTTCCAATTTTCTCACGATACCGATATTGAATTCAACGAGTTATACAATTTAGCGAATGCGATTTTTGATAGTCCTGAAAATATTCATGAAGCTTCAAAGAAGATTACCACCCTATTATTTGAACAGTCTTCCCACCCACACATCAAGAGCGGGGAAGTTTACGTAGTATATTTTGATAACCTACAAATTGATAATGAAAAAGTTTCAGGAATCGGTATTTTTAAATCTGAACTAAAGCACGATTTCCTTCAATTTGAAGAAAACGGCAGCATTTTGGAGATGATCGTTCAGCAGGGAATCAATTTGAATAAACTGGATAAAGGTGCACTCATTTTCAATAAAAACCGTGCTGAAGGATATAAGATCCTCTCGGTAGATTCTAATAAATACGATACTAAATACTGGCTGGAAAACTTCCTGGGAGTTGATGTAATGCGTGATGAAAATTACAACACTAAAAGTTACCTAAACTTCTGTAAGAATTTCGCCAAAGATGTTGTTTTGCCTGCTGAAGACAAAAAAGAGGAAGTCATGTTTATGAACCGAAGTATGGATTACTTCGCCAAGAATGATGATTTCGAAGAAAGTAATTTCCTGAATTCAGTAATAGATAATCCTGATTTGGTGCCCGAATTTCAGCATTACAAAACCGAAAAAGCCCCTAAATATAAGATTGAAGATCTTACCAATTTCCCAATCGCCAACAAAGCGGTGACCGATGCACGTAAGAAAATTAAAAGTGTTATTAACCTTGATACGAACATCCAGATAAAAATGGATTTTGTTAATGCTGAATCGGCGGATAAATTCGTAGAAAAAGGCTGGGATGAAGAAAAGCAGATGTATTATTACCTGGTTTACTTTAATAAAGAAGAAAAGAGCTAAGAAAATCTTCTAAAAATAATAGCCACGAATACACAAATAATATTAGTGAATTCGTGGCTTTTTTTCAACTGTTTTTACATTAAAAAAGTTGTATGAAAAGTATAGTTTCGTCAAGCTGAACTTGTTTCAGCTTCTAATCTGTTCTGATTATCGACATTTTAGATCCTGAAATAAATTCAGGATGACGATTTTAAGAAAAGTTTTCACACAACCTATTTTTCTTTTAAGAACTTTCCAGCAAACGTTTCATATTTACATCTTCATAATTACGACGCACAAAATCTAAAGCAGTCCTGAGAATTTGCCCCATGGTGCTTGCTCGTTTAAACTTCATATCGTTGGTATAGCGATATAGATCTTTCCTTAAGGTTTTTACATTTGCCTGAGTAGAGACGTGATCATTTATCATGCAACGCAATAATTCTTTGTAACGTGGGCGCGTATTAATAATCCTTTTAGCGAGCAGAGAGCGCTCCTCTTTCCTGTATTGCTCAATGGAAGATTCTTGCAGTTTCTCCTGTACAAGTTGCACCATCTTAAGATTCTCTTTAAAAAACTGCGGTCTATAAACTTTTAAATTTCCTTCAAAACACTGCTGATCAAAATCTATCGCCCTTATTTGATATTCAAC
>DATFJA010000088.1:0-6517 GCA_035269545.1 Salegentibacter sp. | reverse complement strand
CCTCTGATTTATATTTTCGATTTAATTTTTTTAGCTCGTGGTTTTGCATTTTACTGGGATAACATGTAGATGCCCAAAATTGTAAAAGTGTCACTTTCCCTGTTAACTCAGAAAATTTTCTCAATTCTCCATTGGGTGTGGTTAATTCAAAATCGGCGTACTTTTCTCCAAGCTGCGGAATACTATCGTTATTCAAATAAGAAAGTATTCGCTTTCCAAAGGAACTCTGCTTGATTTCCTCTGGAAACATTTCGAAATATTTACCGGTAGTTTCCTCGCCCCATTTTCCGGAAACTTCATAAAGCATACGAAGGCTTATTAAGGCGTTAGGATTGTTTTCAATGAAAGCTTCCTGGCGTTTTCTAAGTACAGCGTCACTGATCTTATCAAAATCTTTATAAATAGCTTTTTCTTTCTCAACCAATTGCTGGGAAACAGAGCTGGTAACTTCTGCATCCTGAAAATCCTCATTGCTGGCATCAAAACCCATAGGTTTATCCTGCAGCCATAACTCTTTGAATTTAGAACGATCTTTAGTGTGCAGCATCACCCACATTCTGGGCTCTGGGAGCGTGGTGTTAAATTTAAAGCTGTTATTCTGCACTTCTGTGGAATCTAAGGTTCCACCATTAACCAGGTCCCGAAAATACAACCAGCTACCATCTTTAATGTCATTGGTTTTTCCTGTTAGGGAAAAGGTAGATTCTTGTGCCTGAAGCGAAGTGGGAATGAATAGAAAACTGAAAATGATTAAAATTAACCGCATAAATTAAAGGATCTGAAAATGGAGTTCTTTAAGATAGCGATTTTAAGTTTACCCGATAATTGAGATTTAAATTTTCCGCTCCGGTTTATTATAAATCAGGGAATATTGGAAAATTTACTGGGTTTCTATTTGAATAACTATTGTTTTGGCTCAGGGAATTTCCACTTCCAAAAACGGAATTTTCCTGTAACCAGAAATGGGACTCCTGTTCCGGTTATCATCCCCGCAAAGAAATTTAAATTATAATCTTCAAAATTGGAACTCCAAATGAGTCCGGCGGTGATAAGAAAAAGGCCAAATAATCTTGCGTTATTCACGGATAGAAAAAATGATGAGGTTAACCTGCTACTATAGCTTTTAAGGCAAGGTCTAAAAATATAACTAAGATAAATGCTGTGAAAATAATTCCTACTAGTTTTAAAATATTGATTCGATCTTTCATATATAAATTTTTGGTTATAAATAATTTTTGATGCTGCTTCCGAAGCGAAAATCAGTTTGATTTTGGAAACATAAATCTCTGAGAAATTCAGTTTGTTCACACTGAATTTTAAAAAACTAACGGTAAATATAAGGAATTTTATATGTTTTATCCAAATTTAATCTTAAACACGGGATTTTTGTACGTGTTTTGGTTAAAAGATTATAGAGTTTTTAAAAAACTAAATAAAGGCTATGGAGTTAATTTTTAAAAGTGAAATCTCTGTGACGATGCCAAACTTTACCATCGTGCTTTAGGAGGCTGAAGCTTTCTACCGTAAAAGAAGCAGCAAAGCTACGAGATTTAAAATCTTCCCAGGCTTTAGGGAATTGTTTATAATGAAGATCCCGTGAGGCTAGAGTAATATGCGGATGGATCTTAGAAAAAGTTTCGTGCTTTTTTAAGCTGAAATTGTTATGTAGAATTTCTTGTAAATCGGCGTGCAGGCTAATCAATTCTTTGTGATCTTCAATATTTATAAAGATCACTTTTTGACCGAACCTTCCAAAATCTTTTAAATTAAGCGGGAAGCTTTCTTGATTTTCAGCAAAGCTTTTTAAACTAGCAATGAGTTTTTTTTCTTCGGTTTCTGGAATTTTAAATGGGATTTGAAGTGTAATATGGGCTGGAAGTTTCAACGCGTGTTTGGCATTGTATTTTTCGGCAATTTCCAGCTTCAGCGATTTTATTCGCTTACTTATTTCTTCCGAAGGGATTATTGCGAGAAAGTATAAAGCCATAGAATCGAGAATTTATTCAGCTACTACAATTTCCTGATACTTTTTAAAATAACTACTAAAGTTGGTAGATATTAATATGGCTAAAAGAAAATTTCAATTAATATTCGCTTTTTTCTACTAAGAAAACGGTCTTCTTATTGAAATAGTAGATGATAAAACCAAAGGTGAACAATAGTAAATTTTGCACCAGGCTATCTACCATGAAATTTAAATCGTCTCCCGTAGCCATTTTTATAAGTTTTCCGATTATAGAAAGTCCGGGCCCAATCATCATTATAATTGCCCAAAAGTGGATGGCCATTTTTGTCCATCGGTGTTTATTAAATAGTAGATACAGCAGTGCCAATTCTATTACTACTGCAATTAGTCCCAGGAAGTTTCCGGTAACAACCATATAAGTGTTCCAGATGAGTAAAAGAAAAATATACGCAATTAGCAGTCGGTAAAACCACTTATTTCTAAAAACCGTTTCCATATAAACTTATTTTGTAGCTTGTTCAGCTGGTGCTTCTAAATCTACAATTTTTTGATGTCTCAGCAAATCCTCAAAGGTTTCGCGTTCCCTAATTAAATGTGCTTTCCCGTTATACCACAAAACTTCGGCGGGTCGGTAACGTGAGTTAAAATTACTGGCCATAGAAAAAGAATAGGCCCCGGCGTTGCTAAAAGCAAGGATATCACCTTCGGTAATTTCTGGAATTCTGCGGTTGTTGGCAAAAGTATCGGTTTCGCAGATATAACCTACCACCGAGTAAAACCTGAATTTCCCCTCCGGGTTAGATACGTTTTTAATATCGTGGTGCGAGCCGTAAAACATGGGGCGTATTAAGTGATTAAATCCGGTGTCTACTCCCGCAAAAACGGTAGAGGTGGTTTGTTTTATCACGTTTACTTTGGCTAGAAATCTACCTGCTTCGCTTACCAGAAATTTACCCGGTTCAAAAACAAGAGTAAGTTCCCGGCCGTATTCTTTACAGAAAACTTCAAAACGTTCAGTTAGTTTTTCTCCAAGTTCCTCTATATCGGTCTCAATATCATTTTCCCGGTAAGGCACTTTAAATCCGCTACCAAAGTCAAGAAATTCCAGGTTTTTAAAATTCTTAGCCGAATCAAAGAGAATTTCAGAAGCGCGAAGAAAAACTTCGATATCCAGGATATCGCTCCCGGTGTGCATATGTATTCCATTTATCGTCATCCCGGTATTTTCCACAATACGAAGTAATAGCGGCATTTGATGTATGGAAATTCCGAATTTGGAATCTACGTGACCCACTGAAATTTTTGAATTTCCGCCAGCTAAAATATGCGGATTTATACGAATGCAAACCGGAACCTCCGGATGCTTGGCACCAAACTGCTCTAAAATAGAAAGGTTGTCTATATTAATTTGAACACCCAATCTTACCACTTGTTCAATTTCTTCCAAAGAAACCCCATTCGGGGTGTAAATAATATCTTTTGGAGCAACGCCAGCTTCGAGTGCAAGTTTTACTTCCTGTATAGATACGGTATCCATTCCGCTTCCCAGAGAGTTTAAAAATTTTAGAATAGAAATATTAGAAAGCGCCTTCACAGCGTAGTGAATGCGTAAATCTTTAATTTCTGAAAAAGCATTCTTTAAACGATTGTATTGAGAAGCAATTTTTTCGGCATCGTATACATAGACCGGGCTTCCAAATTCCTGGGCAACAGCAAGTAAATCAAGATTTGTCATAACAGCTAAAAAATTAGTTGGCAAAAAAGCGGAGAAAATTTTATCCCTACAAACGCAAGTACCAAAAATAACGAATTCCCTGAAATTGTTAAGATTAAAGAAAAGCATCTTTTTTCAGGTCTCAGCTTATAGTTAATATACTTACTGAAAAGGCCAAAAATATTCATTTTGAATAGTGTGAAAACATAAATTAAGTGGGGAAATTCGTGATAGATTATACCGAATTATAAGCCGTTGGCTTATAGTTGCGAAATCGCAGTAATGGCGCACATTTTGAAAACTGGGAATCCTTAAGGAAAAGCTAAATTTTTCTGCGGAAATAGATTATAGCAGGGCTGGGGATATCCTAAAAAAGATTGGTACAATAGCTATACATTTGTTACTTTTGCTAACCATAAATTAAGAACCTCTATGGAAGCAAACGAGGTTTGAATTGGAAAATGATTTTAAAATACGAGGCAAGCCTCGGGGAACTAAACCCTCATTGAGGGATTAATACTGAAGAAATAGCTGATTATGAACATACACGAATATCAAGGAAAAGAAATTTTAAGCAGTTTTGGCGTACGCATTCAGCGTGGTTTAGTTGCGCATAACGCAAAAGAGGCAGTAGATGCTGCTAAAGAACTAACCGAACAGACCGGTACCGGATGGCACGTTATTAAGGCACAGGTACACGCGGGTGGCCGTGGAAAAGGTGGTGGTGTAAAACTTGCCAAGAACTTAAAAGAGGTAGAAGAAGTTGCAGGAAACATTATTGGAATGAACCTGGTAACTCCACAAACTTCTGCCGAAGGTAAAAAAGTACACCAGGTTTTAGTTGCCGAGGATGTGTATTATCCTGGCGATAATGAGCCGGAAGAATACTATATGTCTGTTTTACTTAACCGTTCAACCGGTCGTAATATGATTATGTATTCTACTGAAGGTGGTGTAGATATTGAAACTGTAGCTGAAGAAACTCCGCATTTAATTTTTACCGAAGAAATAGATCCTGCAACAGGACTTATGCCTTTCCAGGCTAGAAGAATAGCTTTTAACCTTAAGCTTAGTGGCACTGCTTTTAAAGAGATGACCAAGTTTGTAATGTCACTTTATAAAGCTTTTGAAAAATCTGATTCTTCTCTTTTTGAGATCAACCCGGTTTTAAAAACAAGTGATGATAAAATTCTTGCAGTAGATGCAAAAGTAACGCTTGATGATAACGCACTTTTCCGTCATAAAGACTATGCTGAAATGCGTGATATTCGTGAAGAAAATCAAACTGAAGTTGAAGCTGGTGAAGTTGGCCTTAACTTTGTAAATCTGGACGGAAACGTTGGTTGTATGGTTAACGGCGCCGGACTTGCAATGGCAACAATGGACCTTATTAAGCAAGCTGGTGGAGAACCTGCAAACTTTCTTGACGTTGGTGGTACAGCTGATGCGAAACGAGTTGAAGAAGCTTTCCGTTTGATCTTAAAAGATGATAAAGTAGAAGCTATCCTTGTAAATATTTTTGGAGGAATTGTTCGTTGTGACCGTGTGGCACAGGGAATCGTAGATGCTTATAAGAATATGGGTGACGCTGTTAATGTACCAATTATTGTACGTTTACAGGGTACTAATGCAGATATCGCCAAGAAATTAATTGACGATAGCGGATTCAAGATCCATTCTGCTGTTCAATTCCAGGAAGCTGCAGATAAAGTACAGGAAGTACTTAAATAATCCCGAAGCTTCGGGACAGGAATTTAATTCCTGTAGATTTAAGACTGTCTAAAGTTTTATTGTTACGTCATCCTGAACTTGTTTCAGGGTCTAACAAGAAAAATTTTAGACAGTTTTTTATGTCCTTATATTTTTAGTTGGTGATAAGCAGTTAGATTAGATTGGTAAATTATTTAATACGCTGAAGGCTTTTATTTCTTAATTATTCAGAATCAATAATCGGCATTCTGTCCCGAAAGCTTTCGGGATTATTTCGGAATCTAGATGTTAAGAATTTTAGAAGCTGAAACAAGCACAGCTTGACGGTTTGGAGACTTTTTATACAGTGGTGCTATTTAACTTTAGACAGTTTTTTTATGCGATAGTGTAACAGATTAATTGATTTCATGGTCTTTTGGTTATAAACCAATTAAACTATTCATCATGAAAAAGTTAACAGTTATTTTAGCGCTTAGTTTCATAAGTCTTAGCAGTTTTACAACTACAATAGAGAAACCGGATAAAGCCCTTATTGAACAGATTTACGTGATGCTGGATGATCTTCCAATAGAGATTGCGGAAGAATGTTATGTTGAGGTAAAGCTGAAGATCAATGAGGAAAACGAGATAGAAGTTTTATCGGTAAAGGCTAAGGATCCCTTAGTGAGGAAAGTGATCAAAAAACGCCTTGATAAGAAAACACTGGCAATACCCTTAAAAGCTGAAGGTTCTTATCTATTGCCCATAAAAATTAAATTATAAAAATATAAAACCCGGCTCATCACCGGGTTTTCATTTTTATTAAAAATCAAAGTTTATTCTGCTCTATCGGGATACCATTCCAGTATTTCAACTTCAATATCCTGGTTTCCTTCGTTCACTAAACTTTTAAACTTTTCCACATCGGCTAAACCATCCTTACCTCTAAAATGAAAAGGAATTACTTTTTTGGGTGCAAAAGCTAAAACCCCATCCGCTGCATTTTCTACGGTCATCGTGTACGGAAGATTCATCGGCACCAGGGCTATATCTATATCTTCCAGGTTTCGCATTTCAGGAATATCCTCCGTATCACCCGCAATATAGAGTCTTTGCCCGTTTCTTTCAACTATATAGCCATTACCACG
>DATFJA010000087.1:0-4666 GCA_035269545.1 Salegentibacter sp. | reverse complement strand
TATTCCTTTGAAAAAGGGTCGGCAAATTTCAGCACAGCAACTTTTAGAACGCTTTTTATTCGACCGAAAAAAACAATACGATTTTGTGGAGAAACTAAGTGGTGGCGAACGTAAACGACTTTACCTCTGTACAGTGCTTATTCAAAATCCTAACTTCCTGATTCTCGATGAACCTACTAACGATCTTGATATCGTTACGCTGAATGTTCTGGAGAGCTTTCTGCTAGATTTCCCGGGGTGTTTGTTAGTGGTTTCCCACGACAGGTATTTTATGGATAAAATTGTTGATCACCTTTTCGTGTTTCAGGGTAATGCCGAAGTTCAGGATTTCCCAGGAAACTATACAGATTATCGTGCCTATGAAGATAGTGCTACGATAGAAGCCAGGGAAGAAACTTCAGAAAACGATAATAATAAGAAAGATTGGAAGAAGACAAGTTCGGGTACTAAACTGAATTATAACGAACAAAAAGAGTTCGGAAAACTGGAAAAAGAAATCGCTAAACTAGAACAGAAAAAAGAGAAACTTCAACAAAAATTCTTAGAAGATCTTGATCCCGATGAGATTAAAGAAAACTCAATAAAACTCCAGGAAATAGATGATGCCATAGAAACCAAAACTGAACGCTGGTTTGAGCTTGGCGCTAAGGCGGAGTGATTTGGTGTTTGGTGTTTGGTGTTTGGTGTTTGAAAATTCTTGTATTTTTAGTTAGGAACGAAATTGAGAATTATGGGGAAAATTGAAAGGTTTGAGGATATTGAAGCCTGGCAGTTAGCAAGATTAATCTGCCAGAAAACAGAAAAACTATTTCATAATACCAAGCTAGGAAGAAATTTTTCGCTGCGTGATCAAATGGAAAGAAGTTCGGGTTCAATAATGGATAATATTGCTGAAGGATATGGTCGTGGCGGCAATCAGGAATTTCATAATTTTTTAAGTTATTCAAAAGGTTCTGTTTCTGAATTACGTTCGCAATTATATAGAGCTTTTGATAAGAATTTAATTAGCAGTCAACAGTTTGAAGACTTAAAAGAAGATTGCTTAAAAGCCGAAAATAAAATAGGAGCATTTATGTATTATTTGAGAAAAACGAACCTAAAAGGAATTAAGTTCAAGAAACCATAAACAATTTATTTCCACCTGAGAACTACAAACAAAAAACTCTAAACCACAAACTACTCTGCACTTAAAATCCTACATAAAATTCCTTCTAAAATCCCAAAATCAACACGGATTGCATTCGCCATTTGTGTACGATTTGGTGACGAATTGCTTTTATGATAAAAGAAAATATAAAGAATATAAGCTTCTAAACGAATACCGGAAAGACCTCTTAAAGAATAATAAAAAAATTCGGGTGACAGATTTTGGTGCGGGGAGCAGGGTGTTTACCTCAAACAAACGTACAATTTCAGCTATTGCTAAAAATGTTGGAATTCCGAAGAAAAAGGCCAGGTTTTTATTTCGGCTATCCAATTACCTAAACTGCAAGAATATTTTAGAACTGGGCACGTCCCTTGGAATCGGTACCGCTGCACTTGCAGCGAATAGCATGAGCCAAGTCATTAGTATTGAAGGTTGCCCACAAACGGCCGATGTAGCCAGAAACCAGTTAGAGAAATTCGGGTTAAGTAATGTGGAACTCAAAGTGGGAGAATTTGAAGAAATTATTTCAAAATTTGTAGTATTTTCTAATAAAACCACAAACAACAAACAACAAACCCAGTACGACTTAATTTATTTTGATGGTCACCACACCAAAGAGGCTACATTAAAATATTTCCATCAACTTTTGCCAACAGCTCATAATGATACCGTTTTTATTTTTGATGACATCCACTGGTCTCCCGGAATGGAAGCTGCTTGGGAAGAGATAAAAATACATCCTGATGTAAGAGTAACTATTGACACATTTTTCCTCGGACTTGTATTTTTTAGAAAAGAACAGGCAAAACAGCATTTTACAATAAGGTTGTAACAAAAAGAGCAAAGCAGCGTCCTATAAACACAAAATTATTTTGGCATGAGTAAAGTCATTGAGATTAGGCAAATTACGCGGGATTTTCCACTGGGAAATGAAGTGGTAAAAGTTTTAAAAGGGATAGACCTGGATATTGATAGAGGGGAATATGTAGCGATTATGGGACCTTCCGGTTCGGGAAAATCTACCTTGATGAATTTATTGGGCTGTCTGGATACACCAACTTCCGGAACTTATATTCTTAATGGAAAAGATGCCAGCCAAATGGGAGATGATGAACTTGCCGAAATCAGAAATAAAGAGATCGGTTTTGTCTTTCAAACTTTTAACCTGCTTCCCAGAACTACCGCTTTAGAGAATGTTGCTTTACCAATGATCTATGCCGGCTACAGCAAAACCGACCGGAAAAAACGCGCGGAAGAGGTATTAACCAATGTAGGACTTGGAGATAGAATGGATCACAAACCCAATCAACTTTCGGGTGGTCAACGCCAAAGGGTAGCCGTTGGAAGAGCTTTGGTGAACAAACCATCTATTATTCTAGCCGATGAACCAACCGGAAACCTGGATTCAAAAACGTCGTTGGAAATCATGAATCTTTTTGATGAAATTCACGCAGCAGGAAATACAGTGATTTTGGTTACGCACGAAGAAGAAGTTGCCCACCACGCCCACCGAGTTATTCGCCTTCGAGATGGAATGGTAGAAAGCGACGAGCGAAAAGAGGTTATCAGCAAATAAGCGATTATACAGGTAAATATCTTACCGAAATTCAATCTCATTTAGTTTATTTTTTTCTTTAGAACGGTTTTTTTATGTAAGCCGGGTTTCTGCATTTTTCAGAAATCACCAAGGTGTTTTCTGAAATTACGATGAAGGATGATTTCTATATCTGGAAGCTTCATATAAAGGGGATTATTCTTAACTTTGAAATCTAAATAATCATCAAAATGAAGCATAAATTTGGAATTTTACTGCTTGCTCTTGCAAGCATTTTTATTTCCTGTAACGACCAGGAAAAAGAAGCGAATACTAACCAGGCACAAACTGGAACCACAGAGAATAGTTCTGTTAAGGTAGATGAATTCGCAGATATTAAGATTCTTAGGTATCAAATCCCGGGATGGGAAAATCTAGACCTCAAAGAGCAAAAATTAGTTTATTATCTAACCCAGGCAGGCCTTGCCGGACGAGATATTATTTGGGCTCAAAACTACAAACACAATCTAAAGATTAGAAAAGCTTTAGAGAATGTGTATGCTAATTATGAAGGCGACAAAGATTCTAAAGATTGGAAAGCTTTTGAAACCTACCTGAAACGAATTTGGTTTTCAAACGGCATTCATCATCATTATTCTAATAATAAAATCAAACCAGATTTTGATAAAGCATATCTACAATCCTTATTATCAGAAACCAATACTGAACTTAGTGGTGAGCCTTTAGAAGTTATTTTTAATGACAAGGACGCTAAAAAAGTGAATTTAGATGAAGCCGAAGGTTTACTTTCTGGATCTGCAACCAATTTTTACGGTGCGGATGTAACCGCTGATGAAGTTGAAGAATTTTATGCAAATAAAAAATCGCCTAATCCCGAGAAACCGCTTTCTTTCGGTCTAAATTCTAAACTTGTCAAAGAGAACGGCCAATTAAAGGAACAAGTATACAAAGTTGATGGTCTATATGGCGATGCAATTTCTGAAATTATCAAATGGCTAGAAAAAGCTGAAGCAGTTGCCGAAAACGAAAAACAAGCTGATGCTTTAGGACTTCTAATAGAATATTATAAAACCGGAGACCTTGAAGTTTGGGACGATTATAATGTTGCCTGGGTTGAGGCCACAGAAGGAGATATTGATTATATCAACGGATTTATCGAAGTGTATAATGATCCATTAGGCTACCGTGGTTCTTATGAGAATATTGTGCAGATAAAAGATTTCGATATGTCTCAAAAAATGAAAGTTTTGGAGGATAATGTGCAATGGTTTGAAGACAACGCTCCTATCATGGATGAGCACAAAAAAGAAGAAGTAGTTGGCGTAACCTACAAAACCGTTATTGTTGCCGGGGAAGCAGGAGATGCTTCACCGAGCACGCCCATTGGTGTAAATCTACCCAATGCAAACTGGATAAGACAGGAGCACGGAAGTAAATCTGTTTCTTTAGGTAATATCATCAACGCCTATAGCAAAGCTGGAGGAAGCGAAAAACTTAAAGAGTTCTCTCACGATGAGGAAGAGATTGAGTTAAGTGAGCAATACGGCGAACAGGCCGATAAATTGCATACTGCACTACATGAAGTAGTAGGCCACGCATCGGGTAAAATCAACCAGGGAGTTGGCCAGACCAAAGAAACCTTAAAAAGCTACGCCTCTACAATGGAAGAAGGTCGTGCTGATCTAGTTGGACTTTATTACTTAATGGATCCAAAATTAGAAGAATTAGGATTAACTGATGATCATACGAAACTGGGAAAAGCGGCTTATAACGATTATATCAGGAACGGAATGCTAGGCCAATTAACCAGAATCGAGATGGGCGAAGACATTGAGGAAGCTCACATGAGAAACAGGATGTGGGTAAGTTCCTGGGTTATTGAAAAAGGAAAAAAAGATGGAGTGATCGAAAAAGTTCAAAAAGACGGAAAAACTTATTACGATATTAAGGATTACGAGAAACTT
>DATFJA010000086.1:0-3681 GCA_035269545.1 Salegentibacter sp. | reverse complement strand
TACTTCATTCCCTTCATCATCTGCATCATTTTCTGGCCACCGCCACCCTGCATCATTTTCATCATTTTACCCATCTGGTTGAATTGCTTCAACAATTGGTTTACTTCCTGTACTGTTGTTCCTGAACCTTTACTTATTCGTTTCTTACGGCTGGAATTTATAATCTTAGGGTTGCTTCTCTCATCTGGTGTCATCGAGTGGATTATTGCTTCAATTCCTTTAAAGGCATCGTCATCAATATCTACATCTTTAAGCATTTTTCCGGCTCCCGGAATCATCCCCATAAGGTCTTTCATAGACCCCATTTTCTTTATTTGCTGTAATTGCTTCAGGAAGTCATCAAAACCAAACTGATTTTTAGCAATTTTTTTCTGAAGTTTTCTTGCTTCTTCCTCATCATATTGTTCCTGGGCACGTTCCACAAGGGAAACAACATCACCCATCCCAAGAATCCTATCGGCCATACGGTCTGGATAGAACACATCTAATGCATCCATTTTCTCCCCCGTACCAATAAATTTAATAGGCTTATTTACTACCGATTTAATTGAAATTGCCGCACCACCACGAGTATCACCATCTAATTTTGTAAGGATAACCCCATCAAAATTCAATCTTTCATTAAAGGTTTTTGCTGTATTAACCGCATCCTGACCAGTCATAGAATCTACTACAAATAAAGTCTCTTGTGGCTGGATTGCTGCGTGGATATTGGATATCTCGGTCATCATCGCCTCATCTACTGCCAAACGACCGGCCGTATCTATAATCACAACATTATGTCCGTTTTGCTTAGCGTGTGCAATTGCAGCTTTAGAGATAGCTACAGGATCCTGGTTGCCTTCATCTGAGAAAACCTCAACGCCAACCTGTTCCCCAACAACATGCAACTGATTAATCGCTGCAGGACGGTAAACATCACAGGCAACCAAAAGAGGTTTTTTGGTTTTTTTAGTTTTAAGAAAATTAGCAAGTTTTCCAGAGAAGGTCGTTTTACCGCTACCCTGCAATCCCGACATTAGAATTACAGATGGATCACCAGAAAGATTGATACCTTCTGCCTCCCCGCCCATTAATTGGGTAAGCTCATCCTTAACCAGTTTCACCATCATCTGCCCAGGCTTCAGTGCAGTTAATACATCCTGCCCAAGCGCTTTCTCCTTTACAACATTAGTGAAATCTTTGGCAATTTTGTAGTTCACATCGGCATCCACCAAAGCACGTCTTACTTCTTTTAAAGTTTCGGCAACGTTTACTTCTGTAATTTGTCCGTGGCCTTTTAAAACGTGTAAGGCATTATCTAACTTATCACTTAAACTATCAAACATAATTTTTCCTCTGATTTTATTCTGTTACTGCATCGCAGCGAGTTGCAAATTTAATAATTACTTAGAGAAGTATGAAAGATTCTTCTAATCTATACTATTAATATTTTGCAGGACTTACCTTACTATATTTTAGGCTCGAAACCCCAGAGAATCTGCATTGAATTTAGCTGTTGCTTTTAAACATTTTTGACATAACCAGGACGTGAGGAATAGTGAGTGCAGCCACAAAGGGAAAAAATATACTCACGATCCAGCTAGCTTTTTCTTTTAATAAAAAAATCACTGCCACAAGTCCTATTATAGAAATGGACCAGTAAAGAAACGAATGCTTAATATAAGTTATAATCCCAGCGCTTTTACGATCACCATACAGAATCCCAATTTGCGAATACAGAGAGGGGATAGCGTGCCATAAGGTAAAATAAAGTGCAAAACTCCAAATTAGAGAGGAGATTTTAAAAATAACACCCAACAAGAAAAGCAGAAAAAGTTCTTTAAAAAAACGATTAAGACCTATCGTAATATGCCTTCTCACCCAGTACATTAATATTAAAAAGGCAAAAATGGAGAGGTAAAAAATAAAATTGATTAAAAATGGAGCCACATCTAAACCTATCAGGTCTTTCAGGACTAATATGGTTTCAGAAATATTGAACTTCAAGATCATAGTGATAATGAGCAATCCGTATAAAAAAGCAAATCCAGATAAGACCCCAGACTTTTTTGAATGAGCTGCAAGCCAATGCTGTTCTCCAAAATGATAACAACTAAAAGCAAGAAAAATTATCAAAGCTGTTACCGGGAATATATAAAACAGCAGGAAAGTTGAAATAACCAGTAAAATATATGCAACGAGCTGGGATTGCTTATTATACTTTTTCCCATTAGTAAAAGTGTCAATTATCCGTAGGTCGTTGGCACCATGAATAAGACCTACTGTAAGCACCAAAAGGATTCCAAGGGAATTTGCTTCGGACTCATCCAAAAAACCCATGAACCAAAAGCTAAAAATGGTAATTACCATTAAAACCCTATGTAATTCTGAAATCATATTATTCTAATAAACAAGAATGACAAATTATTTTTACCAATTTAATGATATTTTGTTTATTTTTTTATAAATTTAATTAAACAAAAAAATAAAAACTATGAAAAATTTATTTCTTTTTGCTGATGTTTACAGATTAGATCCTTCAGATTATGTGGGATTTACCTTTTTCGTTGGTTGTATGGCTATGATGGCCGCTTCCGCATTTTTCTTTCTCTCCATGCGATCTTTCGATAAAAAATGGACTACTTCTATTTTAGTGTCGGGTCTAATAACCTTTATCGCAGCGGTCCATTACTTTTACATGAGGGATTATTGGGCGGCCTTCGAGGAATCACCAACATTTTTCCGCTATGTAGACTGGACGCTAACCGTTCCCTTGATGTGTGTCGAGTTCTTCCTGATTCTAAGAGTTGCAGGAGCTAAGAGATCCCTGATGTGGAATCTTATTTTATTATCTGTAGTAATGCTGGTTACCGGTTATATCGGGGAAGCAGTTGACCGAGAAAATGCCTGGCTATGGGGTCTAATTTCGGGAATAGCTTATTTCGCGATAGTTTATATTATATGGTTTGGTAGCGCGAAAAAACTTGCAAGAAATGCAGGAGGGGCCGTTCTAAAAGCCCACAAAACCCTATGTTGGTTTGTACTTGTTGGCTGGGCAATTTACCCAATAGGTTATATGGCAGGGACACCAGGATGGTATGAAGGCATATTTGGCGGCTTAAATCTGGATGTTGTGTATAATATTGGAGATGCGGTGAACAAGATTGGATTCGGATTGGTTATTTACAATCTAGCTGTACAATCAAGTGGTAAGGCTAATTTAAAAACCACATAACCTAAATTAATTTAGTTATCCAGTTAAATTTACTAATGCATCCTTTCTCGGGAAAGGATGCATTTATTTTTTACATTCTTTCCGGCACTTGAATTCCCAGCAACTTAAATGAAGATTTTATAACATTGCCTACACTATTAGCCAATTGCACTCTTAAGCTTTTTTCCGTAATGTCTTCGGTTCCCAGTATCGTTACATTTTGATAAAATGAATTAAACTCTTTTACCAGGTCGTAGGTATAATTGGCAATTAATGCCGGACTATGATTTTCTGCTGCCAGCTGAATTGTTTCAGGATACAACTGAAGTTGCTTGATTAACGAGCGCTCTTTTTCGTGAAATTTATAACCGTCTTCAACCGGTTTCCTAAAATCGAAATCGGCTTTTCTGATTATAGATTGAATTCTCGCGTACGTGTATTGAATAAATGGCCCTGTATTTCCCTGGAAATCCACAGATTCTTCA
>DATFJA010000085.1:0-6241 GCA_035269545.1 Salegentibacter sp. | reverse complement strand
ACCTGGAATTGCTACAGAGGCCGAGGTGAAAATAAATTCAAAAGAAATAAATTTAGAAAGTAAAGGACCTCTGCTAATTACGCACTGGGGAATGAGCGGGCCGGGAATTTTAAAACTTTCAGCCTGGGGTGCAAGAGATCTGGAAAGATTAGATTATCAATTCGAAATTTTGGTAAACTGGTTGCCCGGATATAATTCAGAAGCTATTTTATCCGGTTTAAAAGATTTGAAAAACAAACTAGCCAAACAACAGGTGGTAAAAAATGCGCAATTCGATTTGCCTAAGCGCCTGTGGAAAAACCTGGTAATAGCTTCCAGGATACCGGAAGGGACTACCTGGGCCGATTTAAATAAAGATCAGCTTAAAAAATTAAGCAACCAACTTACTGAAGCTGTTTTCAAAGTTAACGGGAAAAGCACTTTTAAGGAAGAATTTGTCACTGCCGGCGGAGTTAATTTAAAAGAAATTAATTTTCAAACATTTGAGAGTAAAATTCATAAAAACCTGTTTCTGGCGGGAGAGGTTTTAAATATTGATGCCATAACCGGCGGATTTAACTTTCAAAATGCCTGGACAGGTGGTTTTCTTGCCGCACAAGCAATGAGTGAAGATTAATTAAGTCGCCAGATCTCAAAATTCAAAATCAGGGCAAACAATACCCAAACAGCATAGGGAATCATTAAATAAGCTGCGGTATTACTTACCACTTTAAACCACTTAATAGTAATTAGTATAAGTATAAATAGTAAAGTAATGCTTAGTAGTGCTAATAAGGGGTTTTGCAGCCCGAAAAAAAGTAAGGACCAGGAGCCGTTTATAAGTAGTTGAAATCCAAAATGATATAAAGCCGTTTTTACCCATTTGTGATAAAAGCCTTTGTTCCATACAATCCCAGCAGCAATGCCCATTAAAACGTACATTATTAGCCAAATAGATCCAAAAAATGCCTCGGGAGGATTAAACCATGGTTTGTTTAAATTAGGATACCAGGTTTCGGTGCCCACTTGTGTAGCAATTGCGCCCATAAACCCGAAAAGCAAACTAATGCCAATGGCCACAGAACTTCGTAAAAAGAGTTTATTGGTCATTTTTTGGTTGGTTTCAAATGCCGAGTACCTTTCTTACTAAAATAAAAATTTATTTTGACAGGGAAAGAAAATTCCCAAAACATAAAACATATCTTTGCGTTCTGAATAAGATTTAAACTTTTAATGCCTTGAGCTTTGTCACGAGGTATTTTTATTAAAATTTTGCTATGCGCGAACAGGATTTTATTCCAAAGCAATTTTCAAACAACGTAGAAAAAGGAGAAGTTACCTGGAAGTCTCCCAGCAATATTGCTCTCGTAAAGTATTGGGGTAAAAAGGAAAATCAGATTCCTGCCAATCCCTCGGTGAGTTTTACGTTGAAAAATTGCAAAACCAATACAAGAATGGAGTTTGAGAAGAAACAGGAGCCATCTGGAACCTTTGAATTTGAACTTTATTTTGAAGGAGAGAAGAAAGAAGATTTCAAGCCTAAAATTCAGCAGTTTTTTGAGCGTATCGAGCAATATGCACCATTTTTAAAGGATTATAAGCTTAATATTCACACAGAAAATTCTTTTCCACACAGCAGCGGGATAGCATCCTCGGCAAGTGGAATGAGCGCCCTTGCTCTTTGTGTAATGAGCCTTGAAAAAGAATTGAATCCTGAACTCTCTACACTTACTGAGGTGTCTAACGATGATTTTTTCTATAAAAAAGCTTCTTTTTTGGCAAGATTAGGCTCAGGAAGTGCCTGCCGTAGTTTAGAAGGCGAATTAATTGAATGGGGTGAACACCAGAATATTCCCGGGAGCAGTGATCTCTACGGAATAAAATATCCATTCGAAATCGATGAGGTCTTTAAAAGTTTTCAAGACACAATTTTACTGGTAGATAAAGGTCAAAAGCAGGTAAGTAGCAGTGTTGGACATAATTTAATGCACGGCCATCCATTTGCCGAAAATCGTTTTGCCCAGGCGCATTCAAATTTAGATAAGCTAAAGCAGGTATTTGCTACAGGAGATATTGAATCATTTATTTCTATTGTAGAAAGTGAAGCGCTTACGCTGCACTCGATGATGATGAGCAGCAATCCTTATTTCATCCTAATGAAGCCTAATACGCTGGAGATTATAAATAAAATATGGGAATTTAGAGAAAGTACCAAAACCCCGCTTTGCTTTACGCTTGATGCCGGCGCCAACGTGCACCTGCTGTATCCCCAAAAATATAAAGAAAAAGTTTTAGAATTCATTAAGAATGAGCTTGTTGCCTATTGTGAAAAAGGGCATTATATTTGCGACCAGGTTGGAAGGGGAGCAGAAAAGCTAAATTAAACTAATGCCCACAATATTTAACGAAAAGGGATTTCGGTTCTTTTTTTATTCAAATGAGCATCTTCCAAAACATATTCATGTTACTGGAAAAGGAGGCGAAGTTAAAATTGAATTAGATTCCTTAACTTTGGTATATAATTTTGGAGTGAAAAAGAATGATTTAAAGGTAATTATGGAAATTGCTGAAAAGAACAGATTCTTTTTTATTAAAAAGTGGGACGAGTTTTACAAACTATGAATTCAACGGAAGCGCATATTAAAATTAACGAAGTGAAGTTCAGGGAAGGGAAAGTTTTTTTTCTACTCGAAGACGGTCGTGAGATTGGCGCTCCTTTAAAATGGTATCCTAAATTAAACCAGGCTTCTGAAGATGAACTCCTGGATTTTGAAATTTCGCCGGGTGGTTATGGCGTGCATTGGAATAAAGTAGATGAAGATCTTTCTGCTTACGGAATGCTAAATTATAGCCAAGAGAAAAATACCAAATCAGTATGAAAGGACCTTTATTTTATTCAAAAATCTTACTCTTTGGAGAGTACGGAATCATCAAAGATTCCAAAGGTTTATCCATTCCTTATAATTTTTATAATGGTGCATTAAAAGTAGATGAAGATCCTTCTGAAGCTGCAATTGCCTCCAATAGAAGTTTAAATCGTTTTGCCGATTATTTAGGTGAACTTCAGGTTAATAATCCTGAGCTGGTGCAATTTGATTTAGCAAAGCTTAAAGCTGATATTGAAAAAGGTATGTACTTCGATTCTACCATTCCGCAGGGATATGGCGTAGGAAGTAGTGGTGCTTTAGTGGCAGCTATTTATGATAAATATGCGAAGGGTAAAATTACCGTTCTGGAAAATCTTACCCGTGATAAATTGTTGAAACTGAAAAAGATTTTCGGGGAAATGGAATCATTTTTCCACGGGAAATCTTCAGGCTTAGATCCTTTAAACAGTTATTTAAGCATCCCGATTTTAATTAATTCCAAAGATAATATTGAACCCGCTGGAATACCATCGCAAACAGAAAATGGTCTGGGTGCAGTATTTTTACTGGATAGCGGTAGTACCGGCGAAACAGGGCCAATGGTGAATATTTTTATGGAAAATATGAAGCAGGAAGGCTTTAGACAAATGCTTAAGGAGCAATTTGTAAAACATACAGATGCCTGCGTAGACGATTTCCTTAAAGGAGATGTTAAATCGTTATTTTCTAACGTTAAGCGTCTTTCTCATGTTGTGTTAGATAACTTTAAGCCAATGATCCCGGCCCAATTTCATAAACTTTGGAAACACGGTATAGATACTAACGATTATTACCTTAAACTTTGTGGTTCTGGTGGTGGTGGTTACATCTTAGGTTTTACCGAAGATATCGAACAAGCCAGGAAATCTCTGAAAGATTACAAATTAGAAGTGGTTTACAACTTCTAAACTCACCTTACATGGCGTCTATTTCCAACAAGCGCTTATTACTGAAAATGCTTAGTTTATTTTCGGTAGTTCGTGGGTATAATATTTTGGTGCTTATCTTAGCACAATATCTTACTTCAGCATTTATTTTGGCACCAGAACTTCCTCTAAGAGAAATTCTCTTCGATGCTAATTTATTCTTTCTAATTCTTTCTTCAGCAACTGTAATCGCCTCTGGGTATATTATTAATAATTTTTACGATAGTGAGAAAGATTTAATTAATAGGCCAAAGAAAACGATGTTAGACAGGTTCGTGAGTCAGCGTACCAAACTTTCGGTTTATTTTATTCTCAATTTGCTGGCTATTTTCTTTGCTAGTTATGTTTCTTTTAAAGCAGTAGTTTTCTTTTCTATCTATATTTTTGCGATTTGGTTGTATTCACATCGCTTAAAACGTATTTTATTTGTGGGGAATCTTGTGGCCTCGATTCTTACACTCACGCCTTTTTTCGTGGTTTTTATTTATTATAAGAACTTCGAAACGGTAATATTTATTCACGCCACCTTCCTTTATTTAATGATTGTGATGCGCGAATTAGTAAAAGACCTCGAAAATATGCAGGGAGATTTGCTTCAAAACTACCATACTATCCCCATAGTTTATGGAGAGAAACTCAGTAAATTTTTTCTTTCGGTGTTGAGTATTCTGGCGGTAATCCCAACGATGTTATTAATAACAAGGTTTGATACTGGTTACATGAATTATTATTTTTATACTTCCCTTATTTTATTGGTGTTTTTTGTGCTGTTCTTATATTTCAGCAAAGTGAAATGGCAGTTTCTACTGCTTCACAATATTTTAAAACTTATTATTGTAGCCGGGGTTTTCAGTATCTTACTTATTGATATTGAAGAAGTACTTAACCGCGTTTTTTAAGATTTTAATTCTAAAAAGTTGTTTATGAAAAAAGATCATAGCTATTTTCTAAAAAGGGCTATTCAGTTAGCAGAAGATGGTATGGATAAAGGTTCTGGTGGCCCATTTGGTGCCGTAATAGTTAAGAACGGAGAAATTATAGCTGAATCTAGTAATAGAGTTACATCTACTAACGATCCAACCGCTCACGCTGAGGTTGCTGCTATTAGAATAGCTTGCGAGAAATTGGGGGATTTCCAGTTAGAAGATTGTATTCTTTATACTTCTTGTGAGCCCTGCCCTATGTGTTTGGGTGCTATTTATTGGGCGCGTCCCAGTAAAGTTTATTATGCTTTAAGCCGCAAAGACGCTGCTGAAATTGGGTTTGATGATCAGTTTGTTTACGATGAAATTGCTCTGGATATGAACGAGCGCAAGATTCCGTTTATTAATATGATGCGCGAAGAAGGCCTTCCAATTTTCCAAAAATGGGAAGCAAAAGGAGATAAAATTGATTACTAGATATGCTTTATCTGGCTTGGATAAGTATAAAAACTTTCAATTAAATAGAATGCTACTCTAAATCAATAGAGTACCTTTGCAAAAAATTAGCGATATGAGTAGAGACGATAAATCTAAAGGTGGAAAATTTAGCGGAAGACAAGGTGGTGGCAAGACAAAAAAGTCTTTTGCGCGCGGAAACGCACCAATTAAAAAGCAGCAGTCAGCTCCTAAAGCCCCTTCAAAGACCGATGGAATTCGTTTAAATAAATATATTGCCAATGCCGGGATTTGTTCTCGTCGTGATGCCGATATTTTTATTTCTGCAGGGAATGTGACCGTTAATGGAAATGTAGTGACCGAAATGGGTTTTAAGGTAGCTCCAACTGATGAGGTGAAATTTGACGGACGAAGCGTTAATCCAGATAAACCTGAATATTTTGTTTTGAATAAACCAAAAGGGATTTATGTGACCGGTAGTACTGAAAAAGGTGGGAAAACAGTTATGGATATTATGGCAAAAGCCACTAAAGCCAAGCTAGACCCTGTAGGCAAATTAGATACTCAGGCAATGGGACTTTTGCTTTTTACCAACGATGGTACTTTGGCCAAAAAACTGGGTAAACCAAAAAACGGAATCAGGCAAATTTACCAGGTAAACCTTACGAAGCCACTTTCAAATGAACATTTAGAGAAAATTAGAAATGGTATTTTTCTCGAAGATGGGAAGGTGAATATACAGGATGTTAGCTTTATTTCAGATAGGCCTAAGAATGAAGTTGGTATTGAAACAAAAAGCACTAAAAATCACGTTATTCAACGAATGTTTAAAAGTATGGGCTTTGAAGTTGAAAAACTGGATCGTGTAGTTTTTGGCGGACTTACAAAAAAAGATCTTCCAAGAGGACGCTTTAGAAGGCTTACAGATCAGGAAGTTATAAATTTAGGAATGCTTTAAAAAAAGTAATTCCGTATTAAGTTTTTTAATATTTTTGAACCGGATTAGGATGCTCCTTCTCCGGTTTTTTATTTTTAATAATTAATGCAGCTA
>DATFJA010000084.1:0-11524 GCA_035269545.1 Salegentibacter sp. | reverse complement strand
TTACGATCATTGGGAAAAAATTATGCCCAACTTCGTGAATTATCACACTAATCATCCCAAACTTTGTTCTATCAGAATATGTTCCATCTTCATTAGGACGACCATAATTCCAACATATCATTGGATATTCCATCCCCTGGTTTCGGGCATGAACAGAAACTGATTTATGATAAGGATATTGAAAGGTCTGCTTAGAATAAGACTTAAGCGTACTGGCTACAGCCTTGGTTGACCATTTTTCCCAAAGTGGATTACCTTCTTTTGGATATAGAGAAACCGCCATCACGTCTTTCCCCATTACATCTGTTGCCATCATATCAAGAATGAATTTTCTTGAAGTAGAAAATCCAAAATCCCTAACCATATCGGCTTTGTATTTCCAGGTTTTAGTTTCGTTAGAAAAAGACTTTTCCGCTTCTTCAGCTTCTGCCTGGGTTCTAACAATTACAGGTTCATCATAAGAATTTTTGGCCTTCTTGTAGCGGCGCATCATTTCTTTGGTATAAACTTCATCACGGTTTTGAAGTTCTCCTGTTGCTTCCATAATATGATCTGCAGGAACGGTAATATCTACTTCGTAATTACCAAAAGGAAGGGCAAACTCTCCACTCCCCCAGAATTGCATATTCTGCCATCCTTCAACATCGTTATAAACAGCCATTCTTGGAAAGAATTGAGCAATTACATATGCATTATTTCCATCTTTAGGAAAATGCTCGTATCCGCTTCTAGCTCTATCTGTAATATGGTTGTTGATATTATACCACCATTTCATTTCGAACTCAAAAGATTCACCCGGCTCCAACGGCTCTTCCAGATCTATTCTTAGCATCGTTTGATTGATGATGTAATCTATTTTATCTCCATTGTGAGTAAGGCCAACAATATTGAAACCACCATCAAAAGGTTCTTCCATATGTTCATCAACAAAACGCTGCGGTGTGGCCACAGGTCTCATTCCACTAGGGTTGCGATCCTCGGTTGGCGCATCTTTCTTTCTTACATTTTGGTCTAATTGCACCCATAAATATTCCAATTCATCGGGAGAATTATTGTAATAAGTTACCTCGGCTTCACCATCTAAACGAGTATTTTTATCGTCTAAAACAATATCCATTTTATAGTCGGCCTGGTTTTGATAGTAGGCTTCCCCCGGAGCGCCGGCACCGGTTCGGTATTGATTTGGAGTTGCGAAGGTTTTATAAAGTTGTTTAAACTTATTATTGTTTTCGTGACCTTCTTGCTTTGGTTTTTCCTCTTCGGCTTCTACTTCCTGAGCCTGAATTCCGCTTACAAAAAGCATTACTAAAGCGAAACTTAATAATCTTAATTTGTTCATCAATTATGTTTTAATTTAAAGATTGCTAAAAATAAATATTTTTTTGAGCCTTTCCTTAAAATTTAAGGAAAAGTGAGTTTTTCTGTTTCTTGATTACGCATAAGAAGCAAACTCTTGGTCTTATCATTTACTTTTACGTGTACTACATTCTTTTGGTCGTCAAAAAGATCGGTAAGGATTTCGTTGGTGACTTGAATTTTATTGAAGGAAGACAGATTTTCAACTTCAATATAAAGCACCAATTGATCGGCATCATATTCTTTTCCTAAATAATTTAGCTGAAGTTCTTCACCATTAACCTGAAGCCTTAATTTCTGCTTTAGATATTTTGAAATATTTTCGGTAACCGCGCCTTCTTCAGCTTCCTCTGAAAGTTGAAGATTCGCATCATAGCGTTCATTTAAAACGTCCTGAAAATCGTCTACAAAAACACGAGTAATAATTTGAAGACTCTGCTTTTCGTTATTATACTCAATCTCGGTAACGCTTAAATAAAATTCGTGAGCTCCCGATTTAAATCCCGAAAGCAAAAAAAAGCTGGCAAGAATTAGGCTTATTTTTCTCATTAATTTTTTCTAGTATGGAGCAAATATCAATCCAAAATCTTTAAGGCTTTAAATTCACCTGCTGTAGATTGAAAAAACTCATATAATTCTAAAGGATTATCCAGCAGAATTTCTAAATCATATTTTTCAGCGCAATAATACGCAAAATTCATTAACTCACTTTCCGGGATATTAAAGTCTGTTATGAAGTTTTCTTCAGAAATAAGATAGACTGCTTTTTCCACCCGAAATTTTAGATCGGCATTTTCCTGCCTTTTTTCCAATTCATCTAAAGTCCCGTTTAGTTTATTCATAATTGGCGCCAGAGGAATTTTGCCTGTTAAAACGCCAATTAAACTCAATTTACTACCGCCTGGGCCAGTGGTAGCAGTAAAGGTTTGTCTTTCTATTTGTGTTGGTGGTGGTTTCCTGGCCATTGGCGCATTTAGATCGAATTTATTAAAGGTTTCAATTCCTGAAATATCTTTTGCCAGGTTTCCTGATAGCCTATGAAGTTTCACCTCCTCTAATTCGGTGAGATCTTCTATCAGTTTAATTTTATAATTTTTTAGCTGAAGGATTTCTGGATCTATTACAATCCTTTCCTTTTTATATTGAACCGATGAAAAAACCAATGTATCTCCTACACTAACTTCAACTGAAAAGCGCCCTGAAAGTTCACTTACCCCGCCTTTTTTACGACTTATATTTATGATGTGTATCGGAGAATTTAGCGGTTCTTCTGTAATAATTTGACCAGATAACATCGTTTTTTCTTGCGAAAATCCTTCACTCGAAATTAGCAGCACCGCGAATAGAATTATAAAATTAATCCTGGATAAACTCATTATACTCAGTGATCATTCCTTTAACAAATTCCATTAAAAGTAAAGGATCATTTTTATTGATTAATTCTTTAAAATTTGGTTCCCGGCTGCAGTAGTAGAGAAAATCCATGATCTTGTTTTCCTTCAACTCCAGGGTTTCTGTAAAAAATTCATCAGGCATCACATCCCTGGCTTGGTAAACAAGGGCGCTTAATTTACTGTTTTTAATAGCCTTTTCATACATTTTTTTTTGCCCGGAAATGATTCCGTAAAGCATTCCCACGGGATCATTAGGGCTGGTAATAGCCGCTAATTTTCGCTCTTCGATACTTAAAGGTTCTTTATCAGAAAGTGCAAAACCAATAATCCTGGGATCAAAGGTTTTAATTCCCTCAATGTCATTTCCGAGATTTCCGCTTAATTGATGCAGCCGCACCTCATCTAATTCAGTAAGTTCTTTCTGTAGTTCAATTTCTAAATATCCGGTAGATAAAATTTGTGGAGTAATCAATATTTCCTTTTTTCGAAATTGCACCGAAGAAAATAATAAAAGATCGTCTTCCCTAACTTCTACTGCGAACGTACCGTTTGCTTCAGTTACTGTGCCTTTTTCTGCCGTAATATTTATTATATGCACCGGTGCTTCCATAGAATCTGTGAGGATTTTTCCTTTAAGCAAGACGCTCTCCTGGGAATATAAATGAGTAGAAAAAATCAGCAGAAATAGTAAAATTAAATTGTTCTTCATCTATTTCCTGATAAATTTCAAGTAAGCCTTACTTTCATTTTCAAGATAAACTGCAAGCTGTAAGGCATTTTGATCTTTAAGTAAACTTTCCTGTATTCCTTTTTCAAATACATAAACAAGAAAATTATAAATATGCTCAGTATCTATTTTAAGATGATTATCGAAGAAATAATCATCAAATTTACTACGTACATTCTTTACAAATTCAATCTGACTGGCTTTTGGGTTTACCTTCTTCTTACCACCAATATTTCCAAAATTCTTATTCCCGGTGATTAAACCTCCTATGGATTTGAAGTTGAGACCATTTTTCATTGTTCTACCCACCTGGGTAGATTCAAAAGCTGAATTGGGTGTACCTCTTTCTGGAATGTAGTTCATAGGTGGCGGAGCAATACTAAAAACCGGCATATCTATTACCTTAATATCTACAATATCTTCCTCCAGGTCTCCACTAAGATTATGAACTCTTACCTGCTCCAGCTCTGTTAAAGCCGGCAGTAAATCAATCTTCAAAATTTTCTCGTTAAGGATTTTGGAAGTTATTTTCACTTCTTTTCGCTGGAATTGTACTGATGAAATTAGTAGCAAATCGTTTTTATTGACTTCAAGTCTAAAACTTCCAGCTTTATCACTCACAGTTCCTTTTTCCTGTGTTAAATTTATAATGTGAATAGGAGCTTCAATAGAATCGGCTTGTATTTTCCCGGCAATTTCCTGTTTTCCTTGTGCAACTGATATCTGGACAATGCCCAACAGGAAGATGAATAAGTAAGATTTCATTGATTGATGTGAATTAAATAGTATTATTCTCGGGCGTGGAAGGCTTTATATTCTTTACTTTTATTTACTAGAAATTCAATAAGATTCAACTCGTTCCCATCCTGTAACAACTCCTTATCAAGACCGTGATCGGTAACGTAATAGATAAAATCGTTAATTCTATCTCTGTCTATATTTAAATTAGCCCTAAAAAATTCATCATCGTACAAATCCCTTAATTTTTCATCTAGATCTTTTTTAGAGAAAGGATTATTTTCAATTTCGGCTCCAGCCAATAATTTAAAGATATTTACAAAATTAAGTCCATTTACCAGACGCGTGTTCCCAGCTGCTAATGCTGCGTTTCTTCCCGGCCCCATCAATGAATCGGGTTGTCTTCTTACATTCATTGCTTTTAACTCGGCTGCAGAATACCTTGGCACCTCGGGGTCTTCGATTTCAATCCTGGCCACATCTACCTGAATATCTCCGGAAAGTTCATTGTCCGACAGGAGTACCTCGGGTAATTCGGTTATAGTTTCTGTTAGAAATACGTTCATTTCCCCGGAATTGATAACACCTTCTTCCACTATAACCCTGAAACTTTCAAATTGAATAGCGGAAAAAACTATGGTATCGTTGAGACCCACCCGTAACTTAAATTCTCCATTAGGATTTGATAAAGTGCCCATGGAGGTATTTTGATTAAAAATCGTCAGGCCCTCAGGAGAATCTTGTTCAGGAACAATTATTTTACCGTTAACCAGTATTCTTTCCTGCCCCTGAGCTATTAAAACACTGCAGAATAAAATTAAAGTAATATATAGAGTCTTCTTTATCATAATTTTTATTTTCCTACTAATAAAGAAACAATTCTTACTTCTTATTTTAAGTAAAGCAGCTTGTAAACTTTTGTTAAAACCCCTATTTAAACTAATTTTAAGACTATAAATATTATACTCGCAAAAGATAAATACATTTAATTATGAGTAAAGCATTATTGGCAAGTACTTCCACTTTACACGGAGAAGAATACCTTGAATATCTTATTCCTGAAATAAAAAAATTTTTCAGTGAAGCCGAAGAGGTGATTTTTATTCCTTTTGCCCGTCCCGGTGGAATTTCACACGATGAATACACCCAAAAGGCTACCGAAGCATTTAAGAGAGCTGGAATTAAACTACGAGGAATTCACGAATTCAATAATATGACGGAAGCCATAACTGAGGCTAAAGGAATTTTTACCGGCGGCGGAAATACTTTTCTCTTAGTTTCTGAACTTTACCGGCATAAATTAATGCAGCCTCTAAAAGAGAGTATTTTAAACGGTGCAGCCTATATGGGAACCAGCGCAGGAACCAATATTGCAGGGCTAACTATGCAAACCACTAACGACATGCCCATAGTTTATCCGCCAAGTTTTAAAACCCTGGGAATTGTCCCTTTTAATATTAATCCTCACTACCTGGACCCTGATTCAAATTCCACCCATAAAGGAGAAACTCGCGAAACCAGAATCAAAGAATTTCATAACATAAATACACAACCTGTAGTTGGATTACGTGAAGGTAGTTGGTTGCTGGTTTCAGATAATAAAATTGAGTTAAAAGGTAAGTTAAGCGCCCGTATTTTTAAAACAGAAAAATTACCTTTCGAAATAGAAACAAATAGTAATCTAAGCGAACTAAATTAATTATGGATTACCAAAAGATATTAAATACCATCAATGATGAATTAAGTTACCGGGACGTTACGGGCAAAGTTGCCTCTTACATTCCCGAACTTGCCAAGGTAGATCCAAGAAAATTTGGAATGCATGTTTACCGTGGCGATAGTAAGCATTTTAGTTTTGGAGATAGCGAAGAACTTTTTTCTATTCAAAGTATATCTAAGGTTTTTAGCCTTTGTATGGCTATGCGGCTTATGGGAGAAGATCTCTGGGACCGGGTGGATGTAGAACCCTCTGGCGATCCATTTAATTCCTTAAGCCAGCTTGAATATGAAAGCGGTGTGCCTAGAAATCCTTTTATTAATGCAGGAGCTTTAGTAATTTCAGATATTTTGGTAGACCAGCTGGAAGATCCAAAGCAGGAATTACTTGATTTTGTTCGAAAAATAACTCAGGATAATAGCATTAATTTTGATCCCAAGATCGCAGCATCTGAAAGATCTACCGGTTATAGAAATGTTGCGCTGGTGAATTATATGAAAGCCCTCGGAAATATTAAATGCGAAGTAGAACCTATTGTAGATTTCTATTTTCACCTTTGTTCCCTGGCAATGTCCTGCAAACAGTTATCACAAGCTTTTATGATTTTCGCCAATAAGGGAAAAATACTTGGAACTAAAGAAGAAGTTTTAACTCCTACCACGGTAAAAAGGATTAATTCGTTAATGCAAACCTGTGGGTTTTACGATGAAGCCGGAGAGTTTAGTTTTGAGGTTGGTCTTCCCGGCAAAAGTGGTGTTGGTGGTGGTATAGTAGCTATCCATCCAGATCAATATTCTGTAGCGGTATGGAGCCCTATTTTAAATGAAAAAGGAAATTCTGAATTAGGCATGAAGGCTTTAGAACGACTTACTACCTTAACCGGACTTTCGGTATTTTAGAAGAAATATATAGAAACAAAAAAATGCTTTCCGTAAACACAGAAAGCATTTTTTTATAATTGAACACTGTAATACTTCTTAAAGCGCGGCTACGTGCTTTGTAAGTTGCGATTTAAGATTCGCAGCTTTGTTATCGTGTATAATGTTTTTCTTTGCCAATTTATCTACCATAGAGATAACAGAAGGCAATAAAGCTTCAGCTTCTTTCTTCTCAGACTCCTTCAACTTCTTAATCGCGTTTCTGGTAGTTTTATGCTGGTAGCGGTTTCTAAGACGTTTGGTCTCATTGCTACGAATCCTCTTCAATGCTGACTTGTGATTTGCCATTACAAAATTGCTTTAATTATTTTTTAAAGTAGTCCGTAGGGGAATCGAACCCCTGTTACCAGGATGAAAACCTGGCGTCCTAACCCCTAGACGAACGGACCATTAATTTATTTCAAATTGCCTTTTCAGGACTTTTAAAAACACAAAACCTAAATTCGTGTTCTTTTGTAGTCCGTAGGGGAATCGAACCCCTGTTACCAGGATGAAAACCTGGCGTCCTAACCCCTAGACGAACGGACCATTTTTTGTTTCAATGCGGATGCAAAAATACAACTATTTTTCAATGCCACAAGACTTGAACAAAAAAAATTTAAAATTTAATAAGCCTTTGCAAAAAGTACCCTTTGTGCTGAAGGTTTACCAGTAAGTACACAGCTTCCCGACTCCTTTTCGGAATTAAATGGTATACAGCGAATTGTGGCTTTGGTAAGGCCTTTTATTTTATTTTCTGTCTCTGTAGTTCCATCCCAATGCGCAGAAATAAATCCCCCTTTAGATTTTAAAACTTTTTTAAATTCATCAAAAGAATCTACTTCAGTGATATGTTCATTTCTAAAGTTATTCGCTTTTTCAAATAAAGTCTCTTGAATTTCTACCATTAGGTGCTTCACCTTCTCCACTACTTCAGTTTGATTTACAAACTCTTTAGTAAGGGTATCTCTTCTGGCCAGCTCTACACTTCCTTTTTCAAGGTCTTTTGGTCCAATTGCCAATCTAACAGGCACACCCTGTAATTCGTACTGTGCAAACTTCCAGCCTGGCTTTTGAGTATCTCTATCATCATATTTAACCGAGATACCCGCTTCTTTAAGATCATCGGCAAGTTTATTCGCCACCTTAGAGATTTCCTGCAATTGCTCTTCTCCTTTATAAATAGGAACAATTACTACCTGCGTAGGCGCCAGGTTAGGCGGAAGCACTAGACCGTTATCATCGCTATGAGTCATTATAAGAGCTCCCATTAGACGAGTGGAAACACCCCAGGATGTTGCCCATACATTTTCTAACTTCCCTTCCTTTGAAGTAAACTTAACATCAAAAGCTTTTGCAAAGTTTTGACCTAAAAAGTGCGAAGTTCCTGCTTGCAATGCCTTACCATCTTGCATCATTGCCTCAATACAATAAGTCTCTACAGCACCGGCAAAACGTTCAGCTTCGGTTTTAGTTCCTTTTATTACCGGCATCGCCATAAATTTTTCGGCAAATTCAGCATAAATATTATTCATTAACTCCGTTTCTTCCAGCGCTTCCTGTTTGGTTGCATGAGCGGTATGCCCTTCCTGCCAAAGAAATTCTGAAGTTCTTAAAAACAAACGTGTTCGCATTTCCCAACGTACCACATTTGCCCATTGGTTAATTTTTATAGGAAGATCTCTATAAGATTGAATCCAGTTCTTATAGGTATTCCAGATAATGGCTTCAGAAGTTGGTCTAACAATTAATTCTTCTTCCAGTTTAGCTTCCGGATCTACAATTAATTTAGATTTATCATCCGGATCGGTTTTTAAACGATAATGAGTAACTACAGCACATTCTTTTGCAAAGCCTTCAGCATTTTTTTCTTCGGCTTCAAAAAGATGCTTGGGTACAAAAAGTGGAAAATAGGCATTTTCATGACCGGTTTCCTTAAACATCTTATCAAGCTGGGCCTGCATCTTTTCCCATATAGCGAAACCATAAGGCTTAATAACCATACAACCTCTTACTGCAGAATTCTCAGCTAAATTAGCTTTTACCACTAATTCGTTGTACCATTTTGAATAATCTTCGCTTCTCTTGCTTAACTTTTTACTCATTTCATGTATTTGGCATAAATCTTGTGATTTTGTTAAACACAATCTAAATGCAAGTTTAGTTAGCGCAAAACTAACTATTTTTGTAATGTTCAACAATAAAATACCAAGCTAATGATACGCAATTACGACTTACAAAAAAAAGCAATTCTTTTTGTTGCTCCTATGTTCTTGCTATTATTAGCATCTTGTGGTTCTTACCAATATTCTGGTTATGAAGATGGAATCTACGGCGATTCTGAACAACGGCAATCAACCGAAGAACCTTCTCAATATGCTAATAATAATCAGGACCAGGGCAACGTATACTATAAGAACCTTTTTGCAGAAAAATCTCAGTTTTACGGCCAAATGGCTGATAATATAGTTTTTACCGATGTAGAATCATATTCTTCTGCCGCAGGTGGTGAGGAAGAGATTTACTACGAAGATCAGCAAGGCTATAATACCGGTCGAGCTCCATGGGGCGAAGACCCAGATCAATATACTGTAAATATTTATAACACCGGTTGGAACGGAGGTTTCTTTAATCCCTGGGCATGGAACAGTTTTGGATTTGGAAACTTTTTTTATAACGACCTATGGTGGGATCCATTCTACGGTCCATGGGGTGGTGGTTTTGGCCCCTGGGGATTTGCTGGATATAGCCCATGGCGCGGAGGCTTCTTAGGCCCATGGGGTGGCGGAGGATTTGGTCCTAGATGGGGCAATCGCCTCGGATTCGGCTTTGGCGGATTTGGCTTTGGCGGATTCTACAATGGCTTCTGGGGAGGAGGTTTTGCGAACAATCCATATTACTGGTCTCGAAATAATTTTAGAGATATAGCTTATAATAGTGGAAGAAGAGCCAGCTACTCAGATTATAGTTCAAACAGAAGAGAAAATATGGCTGGGATAAGAAATAATGAATCTTCTTATTCCAGAAGTATTAGAGCCATAAGAAGCAATAGAAATTCTGAAAGAAGTTACACTAGAAGTAACTCTAATGTTTATTCGCGTTCTAATCGAAGAAGTGAACCAGCTCGAGTTAATACGTCGTCTACCAGGAGAAATTCCTCTATAAATCGATCTAATAGAAGTTCAAGATCTAACTCCACTTATAATAGATCTTCTAACAGGTCTTCCAGGAGCAGTGGTAGCGTACGCCGAAGCTCAAGTAGCTCAAGAAGTTCAGGTAGCAGAAGTTCAGGCGGAGGCCGATCTTCATCTTCCAGAGGTGGAGGTAGAGGATAACAAACTTCCCAATTTGGAACGTATAAAATAACTTATAGAATCAACCTTACAGTTCAACACTGTGAGGTTTTTTCTGAAATTATTTATTAAACCTCAAACCAAAATTCGAGAAATTAACACCCTTTACCAGGGATTAAATAAAAATTATGAAAAAGATATTTTTAGTACTGAGTCTCGTGTTTATAGCAGGAAATCTCCAGTCGCAAAACATCACCGATGCCTACAGGTATAGCGCCGAAGAATTAAATGGAACCGCAAGGTTCAGAGCGATGAGTGGTGCTTTTGGTGCCCTGGGTGGGGATCTTTCGGCTATTTCAGTAAATCCAGCCAGCTCTGCTGTATTTCTAAACTCTTTTGGAACAATTACCTTAGCCCATAGCTCATTTAATAGAGATGTAGAATATTTTGGAACAGGTACTTCCAGTGAAAATTCAGATTTTAATTTTAACCAGGCAGGTGGTGTACTTATATTCGATACTCGAAACGATAGTCCCTGGAAAAAATTTAGTTTAGGTCTCAACTACGAGCAGACCAATAATTTTGACGATGCTTATGTAGCAGCCGGAGTAAGCCAGACTTCTATAGATCAATATTTCTTAAATTATGCAAACGGTGTTCCGCTAGATCTACTTCAAACAAGAGAAGATGAGACCGTTTCTGAGCTTTATTCATTTTTAGGGGAAAATGAAGGTTATGGCGCGCAGCAGGCGTTTTTAGGTTACCAGGGTTTCGTTATAGATCAGGTAAATGATTCTCCCGATAATACTGCCTACAACTCTTTCATAAGTCCTGGAAATTTCAACCAGGAATATCGAATGGTATCTACTGGATTAAATGGAAAATTCTCTTTTAACTTTGGGACACAATACAAGGATTTTCTTTACCTGGGAGCAAACTTAAATACACATTTTCTAAACTACGATCGTTCTACCAGATATATAGAAACTAATGACAATGCAGGCAGTAGCACGAATGTAGTTCGGTTTAATAATAACTTGAGTACAGTTGGTGACGGATTTTCTTTCCAGCTAGGTGCCATCGCAAAAGTAAGCGAAAGGTTTAGAGTTGGAGCATCTTACCACTCTCCTACCTGGTTCAATATTGCCGAAGAAGCTACACAATATCTTGAAACTAATAATAACGCTAACGAGCGTGTAGTTGTAGATCCTAATGTTATAAATATATACCCGGATTACACTTTAAAAACGCCGGGTAAATTAACGGGAAGTCTTGCCGTGCTCTTCGGTACAAAAGGATTAATTAGCTTTGATTACTCTTATAAAGATTACTCAGCAACTGAATTTAGACCTACTGATGATCCTGAATTCCAGTTTCAAAAT
>DATFJA010000083.1:0-4690 GCA_035269545.1 Salegentibacter sp. | reverse complement strand
GCATCCTTTCTCGGGAAAGGATGCATTTATTTTTTACATTCTTTCCGGCACTTGAATTCCCAGCAACTTAAATGAAGATTTTATAACATTGCCTACACTATTAGCCAATTGCACTCTTAAGCTTTTTTCGGTCATATCTTCGGTTCCCAGTATTGTTACATTTTGATAAAATGAATTAAACTCTTTTACCAGGTCGTAAGTATAATTGGCAATTAATGCCGGACTATGATTTTCGGCTGCCAGCTGAATTGTTTCAGGATACAACTGAAGTTGCTTGATTAACGAGCGCTCTTTTTCGTGAAATTTATAACCTTCTTCAACCGGTTTCCTAAAATCGAAATCGGCTTTTCTGATTATAGATTGAATTCTCGCGTACGTGTATTGAATAAATGGACCTGTATTTCCCTGGAAATCCACAGATTCTTCAGGGTTAAAAAGAATTCTCTTTTTAGGATCTACTTTTAAGATATAATATTTCAAAGCCCCTAAACCTATCATTCGGTAGAGCTCTTCTTTTTCAACTTCGGTATAACCGTCTAATTTCCCTAATTCTTCAGAAATATTTCTGGCAGTTTCGGTCATTTCAGCAATAAGATCATCGGCATCTACAACGGTTCCTTCTCTACTCTTCATTTTTCCGCTTGGTAAATCTACCATTCCGTAGCTTAAATGATACAGGTAATCTGCCCAGTCAAATCCGAGTTTCTTCAGAATTAAAAATAAAACTTTAAAGTGGTAATCCTGTTCGTTCCCAACGGTATAAACCATTCCGCTAATATCGAAATCTTTTACCCGTTGGATAGCGGTCCCAATATCCTGCGTCATATAAACAGCGGTACCATCGCTTCGTAAAACGATTTTTTCATCAAGACCTTCATCGGTTAGATCTATCCACACACTTCCATCTTCCTTTTTATAGAAAACACCTTTTTCGAGTCCCTGGTTCACTACATCTTTACCTAAAAGATACGTATCACTTTCGTAATAATTTTTATCGAAATCTACGCCTAAAGCATCGTAGGTTTTCTCAAAACCATTATACACCCATTGATTCATTTTTTCCCAAAGCGCAACCACTTTAGGATCGCCGGCTTCCCATTTTAGCAACATTTGCTTTGCTTCCACCAAAATTGGAGCTTCAGCTTTCGCAGCTTCTTCAGAAATCCCTTTGGTTTCCATTAATTCGGAAATTTCCTTTTTGTATTCCTGGTCAAACTTCACATAGTAATTCCCTACCAGCTTATCTCCTTTTATGCCGGCAGATTGTGGAGTCTCTCCATTCCCGAAACGTTCCCAGGCCAGCATAGATTTACAAATATGAATTCCACGATCGTTTATAATCTGGGTTTTATAAGATTTATTTCCGGCAGCACTTAAAATTTCGGCAACAGAAAATCCTAAAAGAATATTTCTAATATGCCCTAAGTGCAATGGTTTGTTGGTATTTGGGGAAGAATATTCAACCATAACCCCTTTAGCATCCTCTGCAGCGGGAAGTATCCCAAAATCTTTTCTGTCTTTCATTTCACTGAAAAAATCAAGAAAATAGGCATCGCTTAAAACAATGTTCAAAAAGCCTTTCACAACATTAAATCCGGAAACCTCAGCAACATTTTCATTTAAATAATTTCCAATTTCTTCACCCAATTTCACAGGGTTAGTCTTGAGCGCTTTAAGCATCGGGAAAGTAACCAAAGTGATATCGCCTTCAAAATCTTTACGCGTAGGCTGAAATTCCAGGTTATCAATTTCAACATCATAGATCTTTTTAACAGCATCTTTTACGTGGGTAGCCAGAGTACTTTGGAGTTTCATTTCTTACTTCTATTTATTGTTTTAAGCCCTGCAAAGATAACAGAAAATAGGCTTTTGCCTATAATTTACTCGATAATCGAGATTAAATGCACCGAGACTTGTCTCGAAATTGTAAATTATTTTTATGAATACTTCATGAGCATGTCCCGAAGTAATTTACTTATCTTTAAACAAAAAGCTATGTTATTAAATATCTCCTATAACCGAAGCAAAACCAAAGAGAAAATTGATAAGGAAGTCGGCAAGCCTTTTACGCTACTTGCGCGAATGAAATTAAACGGCACAGGATCTCCAAAATTGCATATTACCGATACCAGTATTGATATTCACAACCTGCTAGTGCTGGATAACAATGCCAATACCTGTAATGTTGAAATGCGGCCTAACGGAATTATAGTAATGTTCAGGTCTTTACTGGAAACCTACGCCCTGGTTATTCCATATTACAAACTTCATCTTTATAAAGGCAAAGCTGAAGAATACTCTATTTATAAAGATCATTCTAAAATTAAGGTAAAGGCAGATACGCCAGCAATACATAAATATTTTAAAAAGATTTTAGATTATAAATCTGACAATGCACCTACCCAAATCCAGGATCTTTAGCCCACTTAACGCTTCCCAAAGGCAAGTCCGCCAATTAGGGCTAAAACACCAAAACCAATCATCGCGTAAGATTGAGTATTATCACCATGAGCTTCAATTTGCAACGGACCGGCATCTAAAGCAAATTCGGGAGTAATTAGCCGGTATAATCCATACCCAATCATTCCAACTCCAATTATTAGAAGCACAATTTTTAGTACGTTATTCATTTTATAAAGTTTTACTAATCTGGGCGAAAAGTACTAATTTAATTGGTATTTTAAGCTTAAAATTTTTCTATGAGAATTCTTCTTACAGGTGCCAACGGTTATATTGGAATGCGATTGCTCCCTGAACTTTTAGAGCAGGGGCACGAGGTTATTTGCGCTGTTCGAAATAGAAACCGCTTTACTTCTAATGAAGAGTTACTAAAACAAGTAGAGATCGTAGAACTTGATTTCCTTAAAGATGAAAACGCTCCTGAAAAAATAAAAAATATCGATGTAGCCTACTACCTGATTCATTCTATGAGTGGGAATACTAAGGATTTTGATAGCCAGGAAGCGCAAGCTGCGAAGAATTTCAACAAAATAATGGCTGGTACTTCGGTAAACCAGGTAATTTATTTAAGTGGAATTATTAATACCGAGGAACTTTCTAAACATCTTAAATCCAGAAAAAAAGTAGAGGAAATTCTCTATGGCGGTAACTTTAAGCTTACCGTACTTAGAGCTGCTATTATTGTTGGTTCCGGAAGTTCTTCGTTTGAAATCATAAGGGATCTTTGTGAAAAGTTACCGATTATGATCACGCCAAAATGGGTAGAGACCAAATGCCAGCCAATTTCCATTCGGGATATTATTAAATTTCTTACCGGTGTAATTGGGAAAGAAGAATGCTATAACCAATCTTTTGATGTTGGAGGTCCAGATGTACTTACTTATAAAGAAATGATGCTGAAATATGCTGAGATAAGAAATCTAAAACTTTGGATCTTAAGTGTACCGGTAATGTCTCCAAAACTTTCATCTTACTGGCTTTATTTTGTAACCTCAACGTCGTACAAACTTGCCCAAAACCTGGTAGATAGCATGAGTGTTGAAGTAATCACCAACGATACCCGATTACAGGATATCCTAAACATCAAACCCATTTCTTACACGGAAGCCATAGAACTTGCCTTTTATAAAATTGAGCAAAACCAGGTGATTTCCAGCTGGAAAGATTCTCTAAGTAGCGGCCGTTTTAATAAGGAGTTAAATAAATATATACAAGTCCCAAAATATGGCTGCCTCCTGGATAAACAATCGGCTAAAGTAGAAGATCCTGACGAAGTACTGGAGCGCATCTGGGCGATTGGCGGTTTAACCGGCTGGTACTACGGCAACTGGTTATGGAAATTTCGCGGGTATATTGATAAGTTTTTCGGCGGGGTTGGTTTACGACGAGGAAGAACACATCCCAACAAAATAGCCTCTGGAGATTCTTTAGATTTCTGGCGTGTACTTTTAGCCGATAAGGAGGAAAAAAGGCTATTACTATTTGCAGAAATGAAAGTTCCCGGTGAAGCCTGGCTGGAGTTCTGTATAGATAAAGAAAATGTACTTCACCAAACCGCTACCTTTAGACCCAAAGGTATTTGGGGACGCCTTTACTGGTATTCCATGTATCCCTTTCATTATTTTATTTTTGAAGGAATGCTGAATAAAATTGCCAAAGGAGAACCAAAAAAACAAGTAGCTTAATTCCTTCTAAATTCTTTAATTTGAAAACTACTTGTTTAAAAGTCTAACACAAACTGAACAGCAGTAAATTTTGACGCAATTTTTCCGAGCTTTTCTTAAAAATCCATTGCTTTATATTGCATCGGGAATTCTATTTTTTCTCGCTCTCTTTATCTTTTTCTTTACCGATTTTTTCTACGAACTCATAGAAAACGGATCTGTTTGGGTACGTGAGCACTTTGGAGGCTTTTACCTATGGCTTGGGTTATTATGCGTTTTTTTTCTAATTTTTATCGCGTTTTCAAGATTTGGAAAAATAAGATTGGGAAATTCTCCCCCAGAATTCGACCGGCTTTCCTGGATCGCTATGCTTTATAGCGCCGGAATGGGTTCAGGGATTTTATTAAGGGCTGTACAAGAACCGGTTTTTATGTTTTTAAATTCACCTATAGAAACCAGTTCCTCTTCTGAAGTGATTGCCCTGGAATATACCTTTTACCAATGGGGTTTTACGGCCTGGGCATTTTACGGGATTTTTGCATTACTTATCGCTTACTCCTTATTTG
>DATFJA010000082.1:0-4176 GCA_035269545.1 Salegentibacter sp. | reverse complement strand
CGCGTATTGATATGAGCGAATACCAGGAAAGACATTCAGTGAGTCGATTGGTAGGAGCGCCTCCTGGATATGTTGGTTACGATGAAGGCGGCCAGCTTACCGAAGCCGTTCGTAGAAAACCTTACTCTGTGGTGCTTTTAGATGAAATTGAAAAAGCACACCCAGATACTTTCAATATCTTATTGCAAGTGCTGGACGAAGGTAGGTTAACCGATAACAAAGGACGCCTGGCAGATTTTAAGAATACCATAATTATCATGACCTCTAATATGGGAAGCCATATCATTCAGGATAAATATGAAAATATAAAAGACCTGGATACCGCGATGGAATCTGCTAAAACCGAGGTACTGGCTTTACTAAAACAAAATGTAAGACCCGAGTTTATAAATAGGATAGATGACATTATTATGTTCAGTCCTTTAACCCAACAGGATATTAAAAAAATTGTTTCACTTCAGCTTAAAGGCGTTAAGAAAATGCTGGAGAAACAGCATATTGTTCTTGATGCTACCGAGGAAGCAATTCGTTTCCTTGCCAGCCGTGGCTTTGATCCTCAGTTTGGGGCAAGACCGGTGAAAAGAGTAGTTCAGCGGGAGGTTTTAAATAAACTCTCTAAAGAAATTCTCGCCGGTAATATTAAAACCGATAGTATTATTCTCATAGATGAATTTAACGACGAGTTAGTGTTTAGAAATGAAACCAATCCTGTCGAAACAACGTAATCTTTAATTTTTTGAACAAAAAAAAGGCTGGTTAAAAATTTACCCAGCCTTTTTTCTTTTCATAGGTGAAAATTACATCTTATCAATTTCTTTTTTTAATTCTTCCTTGGTCTTACCGGTTTTCTCCTGTAAACGACCTAACATTTCATCAAATTTTCCTTCAGAATAAGTGGTATCATCATCGGTTACATCGCCATATTTTTGTTTGAACTGGCCTCTAACTTGTTTCCACTTTCCTTCTAATTGATCATCATTCATAATAATTGGTTTTAGGTGTTAATTAATATTTCTAATTTACAAGATGACTCCCTTTTAAACTCTCAAGAAACTCCCATAATTCTCTTAAGGATTTGTTATTTTTGAAACTTAAATTCCTTCAATGAAAAAGTCCTTTTTACTGTTAATCACACTAATTAGTTTTAGCTGCGCCACAACTAAAAAAATTGACGAAAGCGGTTTAAAATTAAGTTATTTAGACGATGTCGCAATTCCGAAAAATCTACAAGTAGACGGTACCAAAGTTGGAGGATTATCAGGTATAGATTATCATGACGGGGAATATTATTTAGTTTGTGACCAGCCTTCCAATCCAAGAATTTATAAAGCCGAAATTCCACTAATTAATCGTTCTATAGATACGGTTTTAATTACGGAGATGATTAAGCTGAATAAAAATGAGGCATTTTTTAAACAGCACACTCCAGATTTAGAAGGAATTCGATTTGATGCTGAAAGTGGATCACTAGTTGTTTCTGCTGAAGGCTCAATTCAAAATGCAAAAGATCCTTCGGTTTTTGAAATTTCTACTGATGGCCGTTTTCTTTCAGCATATAAAATCCCCGATTATTTTAAAGCAACAGGGGAGCAAAAACCAAGAAATAATGGGGTTTTTGAAGGGCTAGCTGAAAGTATTGATAGATCTGGATATTGGGTTGCAATGGAACTTCCGCTGGAAAAAGATGGCCCGGAACCTAAAATCTATCCAACCAATTCCCCCGTAAGAATTACCAAATTCAATAAAAAATCACAGTCGGCAGAAAGTCAGTTTACCTATAAATTAGACGGTATTTCAAAACTCCCCATTAATTGGTTTGCGGTAAATGGCGTTACGGAAATTCTTGAATATGCAGAAAACAAGTTCCTGGTTTTGGAACGGGCTTATTCTGCAGGATACGGTTCGAACGGCAATACAGTAAAGATTTTCGATGTAGACGCAACAAAAGCGACCAATACTTTAGAAATGGATATTCTTACGAAAAACAGTTATCAGGAAGCTGAAAAAAGATTGGTTTTCGATTTTAAGTCGGTAAAAAACTTTCTTACTAAAGAGACCATTGATAACATTGAAGGAATGACCTTTGGCCCGGAATTACCAAACGGGAAAAAATCTCTAATCCTGGTTTCAGACGATAATTTTAGTAGCTTTAGTGAACAAATTACCCAATTCATTCTATTAGAACTGGAAATCAATTAAGTTATGAAACGCTATTTTTTAATATTAAGTCTTATTCTTTTAACCTCCTGCAACTTTGGAGACAAAGAACCTTCAGAAATTATGGATAAAGCAAAAAAGCCCTCAGAAGAAATTACCACTTACTATTTTATTCGGCACGCTGAAAAAGATACAACTGATGCTAAAAATAAAGATCCAGAACTTACTGAAGCCGGCGTAAAACGCGCGCAAAATTGGGCACAGACTTTTAAGGATATCGATTTTGATCTAATTTATAGTTCAGATTATAAACGAACCCTTAATACAGCACAGCCGATTGCTGAGAATCAAAATGAAGAAATAAAATTCTACAATACTAAAAAACTCAATGACAAAGATTTTCAGGAAAACACCAAAAATAAAACGGTTCTGGTAGTTGGTCACAGCGACCTTAATCCAGAATGGGTAAATTACATTTTAGGTAAGAAAAAATACCAGGATCTAGATGAAAGTGTATATGGAAGTCTTTTTATTGTTACTATTCATTCTAATGGTGACCGGACTTCACAAGTTTTATATTTTGACTAATAGGAAAGGAGGAAAATATAATTATGTTTTAAATTTCTCTTACTTAGAAAGAAAAACCTATTCCAATATTATAAATTAATCCCTGGTAGATCATATCTAGAAATCCACTATCTGCACTTAAATCCAATTCCTGATATTGAGTTGTACCATCTTCAAATTCTACGCGTATAGGCAAACTTGAAGGAAACGGATTAAAAGCATAGCCTACCTCGGGCCTAAAATAAAAGAAACCGCCCCACTTCGCTCCTACTTTAATATTCACCGAATTATTAGAGAAATCCAAATACCCGTCTCCCGTGGCGCCGTTTTCATTTTCTGCAAAATCGGGCAAGTTTCCATTCAAACCATAATTTGCATAACTTATTCCGGCGTATAAACTTTTTCCTGGTTTGAAAAAATAGTAATTAATACCTGCTTCAAAATAGTCGAATTGCTGTTCCATAATTTCTGTCCCTTCCTCGGTATCAAACCCAAAATCATCACTATCTGTATTAATTTTAGAAAAATCTGCACTAATGGAAAATTTTCTATTCAGCAGCGGAAGCACGTATTCTACATTCGCACTTAGAAGATTCGGAATACCTAATTTAGCCCCAATACGAAAGGGCCTCACATCTTCAAATTCATTTTCTACCTGCGTTTGCTGGGCAAATGAAGCAGACGAAATCAATAGTACCAGAGCCGTAAGAAATATTAATAAAAATTTTTTCATAGTTAATTTATTGTCAAATCATCAATATTTTAAAGCTATAAATCCATATCCAACAACACAATACCACATTAGAGGTATTTTTTCATATATTGTAATAGCTGAAAAATAGATTTTTATGAGTGAGGACTTTAATTCTATTGCCAATTATTGGAAAGAAACCTATAGCCAGGAATGTAAAAAAACTAAAAAATATGAGCATTCAGCTCAATTTAAAAGAATGGCCGATTTTATGGCGCCAGGGAAATCTTATTATTATATCGCAAATTTTCAAAGTTTGGAAATTGAAATGATTTCTGATTCTGTATGTAATTTTATAGAAAAGAATAGTATAAAAGATACAGATGTTGATTTTCAGGAAATTTTAGCTTTGGCCCTCCCCGAAGAGATTGAAAAAATTCAACGTAAAGAGCAGGTAATAAGAGACTTCTTTGTAGATTATTTACCAACTAATAGAGTTCAGGATTATAAGGTGCTATATACTTATGTAATTAAAGATAGCGGGGGTAAACGTCGGGTTATGCTGCATCAGGCCACAACACTTTCGCAGGACAATGAAGGACGTTTTGTACACGTTTTTAGCATTCATACAGATATAAGCCATTTAACAAACCGAAGTGTAGAAGAAGTCTCATTCTTAAATACAAAGGGAGGAAAATCTTACTTGAATGTTTGTACCAAAACTGGAAAATTTGATCCAAAAAAGTATAATGGAAATACCG
>DATFJA010000081.1:0-2580 GCA_035269545.1 Salegentibacter sp. | reverse complement strand
ATAATTTTTTCCCAATGATCGTAAACAGTGACGAACGCCAATGGGGCTGGATGGACGAAGGTCTAAATACCTTTAGCCAATATCTTGCCGAGCAGGAATTTGGGGAAAAATATCCTGAAGCTATAGGGTCTTTAGAACAATATCCATCTCGAAGAGGAATTCCTTCTAAAATCGTTCCTTATATGAGAGGCAATCAGAAGTACATTGCGCCAATTATGACCAACCCTGAGAATGTTTATCAATTAGGAAATAATGCTTATGGAAAACCTGCTACGGCACTAAACATCTTAAGAGAGACTGTGATGGGGCGTGAGCTTTTCGATTATGCATATAAAACTTTTGCCCACCGTTGGATGTTTAAGCACCCAACCCCTGAAGATTTCTTTAGAACAATGGAAGATGCTTCAGCAGTAGATTTAGATTGGTTTTGGAGAGGATGGTTTTATACTACGCATAACGTAGATATGGGAATCAAAGAAGTACAAAAACTTTATATCACCGATAATGCTACTAAAGAAGGAATAGAGTTTTTAGAACGATACGGTGCAGATCCGGAAGAGATAGATGCAGTGTACGTAGTAAAAGAGGATAGCGAAGATTTTGACGAAAGTTTAAAAGGAAAATCTGTATTAGAGAACGCACCTACCATAAAGGAGTATGTAATGGATAATTTCTCTGAAGAAGAAAGAGCAAACCTAAAAGATCCTAAGTATTTCTATCAGGTTACTTTTGAAAAGCCGGGGGGAATTCCAATGCCTTTATTGGTTGAATTCACTTATGCAGATGGTTCTACTGAAATGAAAAGATATCCGGTGCAACTTTGGAGAAAGAACGACGACATGGTTACCAAAGCTATTGCTACAAATAAAGAAATCACTAAAATTGTAGTAGATCCAAATCTTAAAACCGCAGATGTTGATATAAGCAACAATACCTGGCCTAAAGAGGAGACCACCAGTGAATTCGAGGAATTCAAGGAGAATCTCGGAAACTAAAATATTTTAAGCCGACTTTAACGAGTCGGCTTTTTTTATGCTTAAATTTGTGGCTATATTTGTTTTGCTATGAACATCATACCTCTTTTTATTAGTGGTGCCGAGATTGCCTTTATCCTTTTTATTCTGGTAATGGTTTTTGGTGCCGATAAAATTCCTGATATCGCCCGCGGAATGGGAAAAGGAATGAAGATGCTTAAAAATGCATCTAACGACATCAAAACTGAAATACAAAGAAGTGCCGAAAAACAGGGTATTGACACCGATATTTCTAAAGATGTTAAAGGTGAGATCGATAAAGTAAAAGAGGATATTGATGAAATAACCGGATCAGTTAAACGTAGATTTTAATCATTTTAAATGTTAGAACAGCTAAAAGAATGGGATCGCGAGCTGTTTATTTATCTTAACGGTTTAGGAATTGAATCTTACGATAATTTTTGGATTACCGTAACTACCATTCAAAACTGGATTCCGCTGTATGTAACTTTTTTTATTCTTTATTTTATAGCATTCCACTGGAAAAAAGCGCTATTTACTAGTTTATTTATCCTTGCTACCGCTCTTTCTACTTATATTTTTACCAACCTTGTTAAAAACTTTTTCTTACGGCTCAGGCCCAATAATGAGCCGGAAATTGCCGATATAATTAGAATTCTACAAACCCCGGATAATTATAGTTTTTTCTCCGGTCATTCAGCAGTCTCAACCGCTGCAGCCTTGTTTTTAATTCTCTCTTTAAGAGGGAAATATCCCTGGATTTGGGTAGTACTTATCTGGCCACTAATGTTTATGCTAAGCCGAATTTATGTGGGAGTCCACTATCCCGGAGATGTTCTGGTAGGTGCAGCTGTAGGTATTATTTTTTCAATTATTTTCTTTTTGCTCTATCAGCGTTCGGGAAAACGTTTTATTTAAGCCTGCTTAAAGTTAGTCCGTCGCGAATCGGTAAAATAACGGTTTCTATACGTTCGTCTTCAGCTAGCATTTTATTATATTTTAAAAGTACCCGGGTAGACTCATCATCGGTTTTTACCGGCTTAACTACTTTTCCACTCCACAATACATTATCTGATAGTATAACACCACCGGGATTCATTTTATCAATGATCAATTCAAAGTATGCAGGATAATTCGGTTTATCGGCATCAATAAACACCAGGTCAAACTTTGAATTTATCTCCGGTATTATCTCTCTTGCGTCGCCAGTATATTGCCTGATATTATTCTTGAAATCTGAAGCCTGAAAATATTTTTGCTGAAAATCATACAATTCTTCATTGATATCTATGGTGTGCAACATTCCGTCTATGGCTAGACCTTCAGCGAGGCATAATGCAGAGTATCCGGTATAAGTGCCGATTTCTAAAATACTTTTTGGAGCTATTATTTTTGAAATTAAACTCAAAATTCTACCCTGATAGTTACCACTTAACATTCTGGGCTGTAATACTTTTTGGTTGGTTTCTCGGTTTAGTTTTGCTAAAAACTCGGGTTCTTTAGCTGAATGTTCTAAAATATAGTCATCTATCGCTTCAGGTAAAAAATGCATTGGTTCTATTTTTGTTCAAATTTAGAGAAATTA
>DATFJA010000080.1:0-5300 GCA_035269545.1 Salegentibacter sp. | reverse complement strand
CGCCTAATTCCATTTCTCGCTGCACCAGGCCTTTACCATAAGATCTACGTCCTACAATAATGCCACGATCGTTGTCCTGTAATGCACCGGCTACAACTTCACTGGCTGAAGCTGAATTTTCGTTGATCAATACATAAAGATCTCCATTTTCTAAAAGTCCTTTTCGTCTGGAAAAAGTTTCCTCTACCGCGCCACTTTTGTTTTTCGTGTAAAGAATTAGCTTTTCATCTTCAAGGAATTCATCTACAATCTTTATAGCTTCAGAAAGATAACCTCCTGGATTGTCTCTAAGATCTAAAGCGATTTGACTGGCGCCTTTGTTCTTGAGATCTTTTAATGCCTTTTTAAACTCTTTATAAGTAGTTTCTGAAAATCTATTCACTTTAATATAGCCCACATCTGGCGATAACATATATGCGGCATCTACACTCTTTAAAGGAACTCTGCCACGTTTTACCTTAAAAGTTAGCAAGTCTTTAATACCCTTTCTTTTTACTTTAAGAGTCACCCGGGAATCTTCCTCTCCTTTGAGGTGCTTGGTTAAAGAATCGTTGCTGATATTATTATTGAAAAGTGGTGTGCCATCGGCGTAAAGAATTCTGTCTCCGCCGCGAATCCCTATCTCTTCGCTTGGGCCACCTTCCAGGGCCTGGATCACCACAACAGTATCATTTATATTATAAAAGCTAACCCCAATTCCAACGAAATCACCCTGCATATTTTCAATTACTCCTGCATATTCTTCTTTTGGAATGTATACTGAATGAGGGTCGAGATTTTCAAGGATTCTATTTACCGTAAGATCTACTATACTATCGGTATTCACATCATCTACATACTCATAATCTATGTAGTCAATAAGTCGGTTAAGTTTTTGTTTTTTAGGGTTTGAAGAAAATAAAGTGTCAGAAGAAGAAAAATCCAGTTTTCCGCCCAGCATCACGCCGGCAGCGCAAGCTGTAGCAAGAAGGATGGGAATCAATATTTTTTGCCTGGTATTCAATCTTCTAAATCATTTATTTGTTCGAGGCTTACCCCGGCTTTCTCCAGAAAGTCGAGTCCTGAATTATCTTTATAATCAATATAATAAACCAGCCTGGTAATCCCTGCCTGGTGAATTAATTTACTACATTCTTTGCATGGAGACATCGTGATATATAGCGTAGCGCCATTACAGGATTGGGTTGAGCCTGCAACTTTTAAGATAGCATTGGCTTCAGCGTGTAGCACATACCATTTCGTGTAACCTTCATCATCTTCACAATAATTTTCAAAACCAGTGGGGGTGCCGTTAAAACCATCAGAAATTATCATTCTATCTTTTACAATAACTGCGCCAACCTGCTTTCTTTTACATTGTGATAATTTACTCCATTCGCGAGCTATTCTCAAATAAGCTTTGTCGTACTTTAATTGTTTCTTCTTATCCATGAGCGGTATTTTCCGGCTTTTTAGACGTGATTTTTCGTCTCAATTTTAATCCTCTAATTTATTAAATAGCCTGAAAATTTTCCTGAAGAATAGGTAAAATTATACCAATAACTATTGCTGAACTTACTAACACCCAGTCTCTTTTGGAAACTGAAAAGATATTTTGAGCAATAAAACCAAGAATAATTACAGCAAGTACTACAATAACCTGGGCAGTTTCTATTCCCAGCGCAAATTCCAAAAGCGGTAAAAATTTATTTTCGGTATTGGCTGCAACCATTTTAAAATAAGAAGAAAAACCCAAACCGTGTATTAAGCCAAAAAATATCGTGGTAAAATACATCGGGTTATAGTTTTTGTTTCGTTCTTTTTTGCCGGCAGTTACAATATTATATAGACCGGCAAAAACTATAGTAACCGGAATTAGTAATTCCACCCAGTCTGAGTCTACTTTTACTATCCCGTACACCGAGAGAAATAATGCCAGGGTGTGACCAATGGTAAAAAGGGTAACTAACCATAGTACTCGTTTCCAGCTGCTAAAAGTAAAGGCGGTAACCAACACAATTAGAAACAAAATATGGTCGTAAGCCTGCCAGTCAAGAACATGTTCAAGACCTAATCTAAAGTACAGCCAGAATTGGGACATATAAAAATTATTAGAAAAACCCGAAAGTACAACTTATTCAGAAAATTGCAAAAGCTTTTAGAGGGCTCAGTTATGGACTCTTAGTGGCTTCTCTTTATTAAATAAAACAAGGCTATTCTATTTTGAATGACGGGCAGTTAAAATTGAAAATATCAGCACTAAATCTCTTTTTTTGGAAAAATTGCACGAAATAGGCTGTTTTTTATTTATATAATGTAGAGCTTTTTTATATAAAAATCAAACATTAACGTTGGTTTAAACGATGTTCAACGCCAGTTTAGTTAATTTTGTTTTTGATCTGAGATTCAAGATACCTCTAAGCTGGGCGAAAAAATTAACTTTTGAATAAACCTATCATCTCCAGCGCTTGAGCCGGCTCATTGAAAAAAAATAATTATGAAGAAGAATTTGATGAACATGCAGTCTTTAGATATCTATCTTTCTTCGCTAAGTATGGCGGAATATAGAGAAATTGAAGACCAGATAAATGCTTCTGATATCAAGCTGATGCCTCTTCGTAGTTGGGATATTTATAACGATTACTACTCGAGACAACTAGCGATTTTAAAGCAGCAGAATACTATTGATTCCTTTAAGGAGTTAGCGAAGAAGTTTGAGTGGAATATCGATCTCGATACTGTGTTTAAAGATAAAACATTTGATGCATTGGTGCTCACCAATAAAGAAGCTAAGATCGAATGGGTAAGTGAAGGCTTTAGCGAAATGACTGGATACAGTAGTAAATTCGCTATAAATAAAACACCTCATTTCTTACAGGGAGAAGAAACCGATAAAGCAGTATTAGACCGAATAAGACATAAATTGTCACGTGATGAGCCTTTTACAGAAGTTTTAATAAACTACAAAAAAGACCGAACCGCATATAAATGTGAAATTAGTGTGATTCCTTTATTCAATGATCATACCACGCACTATTTAGCGCTGGAGCGACAGGCAGGTTAAGAAATTATGAGAAAGAAAAAACCCCGTAAGCTGTGAAGTTTACGGGGTATTATTTTTGTTTGAAGTTTAAAAGTACTCGAGGCGGGAATCGAACCCGCACAACCGAAGTTACTGGATTTTGAATCCAGCGCGTCTACCAGTTCCGCCACTCGAGCAAGTGGACGGCAAAATTATAAAAATTTACCTACTCCACACGGTTTTTTCTATTTTTTTTCGAAAGGCTTAAAGTGAAGGCTGTAATGAATTTTTTGAGCTTTTTTTACTGCTATTTTGAACCTGTTTGGAATAAATAAAGATCCAATTTTTCTGCTAATCGAAGTTTACTTCAATTCGATTTTGTCAATAACAAGTCGGAAATCTTCAGCTCTTTTATTCCCGATTAAAAACCGCACTTCCTGAATTTGATCAGCCGAAAAGTTAGGGATGTCCAGTTTTCTGCCTCTAAAGGTCGGAACCATTTCTTTTAGTGGCACCTCCACGGTTTGCCAATCTCCCGTAGTTTTAAAAGTGTATATATAGGAAGCTCTATCCTGTAGATTAGATTTCACTCTAAACTGATATTCTTTTCCGTCTCCTTTTATTCTAAGATATGCTTTAGTGTAAGCCTTGATGTCTTTAGGCGGAAAATGATATTGTAATGAAGCAAAGCCGCCATTGTTTTCCAGGGAAACAGAGCCTTTAAAGACGGCATTGCCCTCTGCACTGCGTTCCAGTTTACTGGTGGAATTGCCTCCCATAACTACATCATTTTCTACTTCCCAACTAGACCAATCATTAGTTGAGCTAAAATCAAAAATGAGTAAACTGCTCATAATTAAAGGTATTAAGATTAAAGTGTAATGCTGCTGAATCATTTTTCTTTTAAAGTTAAGGTTTTTCTGATAACGAACCATATTCAAATGAACAGCCGTAATTTCAGGTGATTCAACGATATGTTTTTGAAGCTGTTAATGGTTCTTCTATGCGGTATTACTGGTATCTTGATTTTAATAGGAAGTAGCTTCTGCCAAAGCCTGTTCAGAAAGAAATAAATTTATAAATTTGAGCCACACAACATACTTAGTACAAAAACACTCAAACACAACACAAAAATGCCAGAAGGAACTATCGAAGCCAAAATTTTTTCCTGTACACAGAGTAAAACATTAGCTACAAAAATAGCGGCTGCTTACGGCGCCAAATTAGGAAACGTGATTACCTCCACTTATAGTGATGGTGAATTTCAGCCTTCTTTTGAAGAATCGGTTCGCGGTTCTCGTGTTTTTATTATTGGTTCTACCCATCCGGGAGCAGATCATTTAATGGAAATGTTATTAATGCTTGATGCTGCAAAAAGAGCTTCAGCCAGGCATATTACCGCTGTACTTCCCTACTTTGGTTGGGCGCGGCAGGATAGAAAAGATAAACCAAGAGTGCCAATCGCGGCTAAAATGATTGCAAGTATTCTTGAAACTGCCGGTGCAACCAGGATCATCACTATGGACTTACACGCCGATCAAATTCAGGGATTCTTCGAAAAGCCTGTAGATCATCTGTTTGCTTCCACAATATTTCTTCCGCATTTAAGAAAACTGGGTCTCGATAATTTAACTATCGCATCTCCAGATATGGGAGGCTCTAAACGAGCTTATGCTTACTCTAAGGCGCTGGAAAGCGATGTGGTTATTTGTTATAAACAGCGTGCAAAAGCCAATGTGATCTCGCATATGGAGCTAATTGGTAATGTAGAAGGAAAAAACGTGGTACTCGTAGATGATATGGTAGATACCGCAGGAACCTTAACCAAGGCTGCCGATGTAATGATGGAGCGCGGAGCTAAAAGTGTACGTGCTATATGTACGCACCCGGTACTCTCTGGAGAAGCTTACGAGAGAATTGAAAAATCTAAACTTCAGGAATTAATTGTTACCGACTCTATTCCTTTAAAACAAGATAGTCGTAAAATTAAAGTAGTTAGTTGTGCCGATCTTTTTGCCGACGTAATGAATAGAGTTCATAATAATAAATCTATCAGTTCTAAATTTATCATGTAAGGTATTTCGTTTTCAGTATTTTAAAGATTTACTCAAATAAGAATCTTCTTTTAAATAATATTGAGCCAGGGTTTTATAGAAAAGAAAAAAGCGCTACTTTTGCAGCCTAAAATTTTTCAACAATGAAATCAATTACGATCAACGGATCTAAAAGAGAAAGCGTAGGAAAGAAAGCCACGAAGGCCCTACGTAATGCTGGACAGGTTCCTTGCGTATTATACGGG
>DATFJA010000079.1:0-2802 GCA_035269545.1 Salegentibacter sp. | reverse complement strand
TGAACGTGAGTAAGTCACTATCTTATTTTCTCTACAATAAAATAGGACCGGAGAATTTTACTTCCGAAACCCTATCGGTTTTTGCCCGTTTAGACGATTATGATATTGTATGTGCGATGAAAGAATGGCAGGATCACGAGGATTTTGTGTTGAGTAATTTATGTAAAATGATCATTAATCGGGATCTTTTAAAAGTAAAGATCAAAAGAAAAAAACCATCGGCCGAAAAACTCGAAAAACGCCGAATAGCGCTTCAGGAAAAACAAAATATTTCAGCAGAAGAAGCAGATTATTTTGTGTTTAGCGGGGAAGTGACTAATACCGCTTATAAAAGCGAAAACAATAATATTAACATCCTACATAAGAACGGAAAGATTAGCGATGTGGCCAAAGCATCAGACCAATTGAATTTAAAAGCGCTTTCAAAAACCGTGGTTAAGTATTATATGTGCTACCCGAAGGCCAAACATTAACGCTTTTTTTTTACTTTTGCCAGAATGAAATTTACAGCAACACAAATAGCAGAGATTCTTGACGGAGAGATTGAGGGCAATCCTGAGGTCGAAGTATCTGAATTAGCTAAAATAGAAGAAGGAGGAGAAGGTTCGCTAACCTTCTTAAGCAATCCTAAATATACTTCTTATATATATTCTACTCAGGCTTCTATCGCTATAGTTAATAGTGATTTTAAAGCCGAAGAACCCATAACTACAACGCTTATTAAAGTAAAAGATGCATACAAAGCATTTTCTACGCTTCTTGAATATTACAATCAAATAAAATTAAATAAGCAGGGAATTGAACAGCCCAGTTTTTTATCTGATTCCGCAAAATATGGGGAGAATATTTATATAGGTGCTTTTGCCTATATAGGTGAAGATGTGAAAATTGGCGATAATGTTAAGCTTTATCCTAATGTTTATATTGGCGATAATGTACAAATAGGAAATAATGTTATTGTTTTTCCCGGTGTAAAGATATACTCTGAAACAATTATTGGCAATGATTGTGTGATACATAGCGGAGCTATAGTTGGAGCCGATGGTTTTGGCTTTAGTCCGGGAGAAGACGGGAAATATTCTAAAGTACCCCAAATAGGTAATGTGATAATAGAGGATCATGTAGATATTGGAGCGGGAACCACTATAGACCGTGCTACGTTAGGTTCTACGATTATAAGAGAGGGCGTGAAATTGGATAACCAAATTCAAATTGCCCATAATGTAGAAATTGGTTCTAACACGGCCATTGCAGCCCAAACTGGAATTGCAGGTTCTACTAAAATCGGTAAAAACTGTTTAATTGGAGGACAGGTTGGTATTGTTGGCCACCTACAAATAGGAGACAGGGTTAAAATACAGGCTCAGGCCGGAATTGGCCGAAATGTAAAAGACGATGAAATGCTGCAAGGCTCACCCGCATTCGGTTATGGAGATTTCAATAAATCATACGTTCATTTTAGAAACTTACCTAAAACCATAGATACACTTAACCAATTAGAAAAAAAGATTAAGAATGGCATATAAACAGGCGAAACAACATACCATAGATAGGGAGATTTCCCTTGAAGGGGTTGGACTGCATACTGGTCAAAAAGTGAAAATGACTTTTAAACCTGCTCCGGAAAATGCCGGTTATATTTTTAAGAGAATAGACCTGGAGGGAGCTCCACAAATAGAAGCAGATGTAAATTACGTGGTAAATACCCAAAGAGGAACTAACCTTGAAAAAAATGGCGTAAAAATACAAACTTCAGAACACGTTCTTGCAGCTTGTGTTGGTTTAGACATCGATAACATAATAATTGAACTCGATGCCTCTGAACCGCCAATTATGGATGGATCTTCAAAATTCTTTGTAGAGGCACTAGAAAAAGCCGGGGTGGTTGCTCAGGAAGCTGAAAGAGAAGAGTTTATTGTTGACCAGGTGATTTCTTACCACGATGAAGAAAGTGGAAGTGAAATTATAGTAATGCCATCGGAAGAATACCAGGTAACCGCTATGGTAGATTTTGGCACTGAGGTTTTGGGAACACAAAACGCATCTATTTCTCATTTATCAGAATTTAAGGATGAAATAGCTAATGCAAGAACATTTAGCTTTTTGCATGAACTTGAAGCACTTCTTGATCACGGTTTAATAAAAGGCGGGGATTTAAACAACGCCATTGTTTACGTAGATAAAGAAATAAGCGAAGAAACTTTAAAGAAACTTCGAAAAGCTTTCGAAAGAGATAATATTGCTGTTAAGCAAAACGGCATTTTAGATAACCTAACCTTACATTATCCTAATGAAGCGGCAAGACATAAACTTCTGGACGTTATAGGAGACCTTGCACTTATAGGAACCCGTATTCGTGGAAAAGTAATTGCAAATAAGCCAGGACATTATGTGAACACCGAGTTTGCTAAAAAACTCGCTAAAATTATCAAAGCCGAAAAGAGGAATAATGTTCCAAAAATAGATTTGGATCAAAAGCCTATGATGGATGTGAACGATATAATGGATATTTTACCCCATCGCTCACCATTTCTTTTAGTAGACAAAATATACAGCTGTACTGATAGTTGCGTTATTGGAATGAAAAATGTCACTATGAATGAGCCTTTCTTCGTGGGACATTTCCCGGGGAAACCTGTAATGCCCGGCGTACTTCAGGTTGAAGCTATGGCTCAAACCGGAGGTATTCTTGCGCTGAAATCGGTTCCAGATCCAGAAAATTATCTTACCTATTTTATGAAAATAGATAATGTAAGATTTAAACAACAGGTAGTACCTGGAGACACTTTAATATTTAAATTA
>DATFJA010000078.1:0-28655 GCA_035269545.1 Salegentibacter sp. | reverse complement strand
ACGCCTGGAGCGTGAAGGAGTTATTTCAAATTACGTGGCTCTTATTTCTCCCGAAAAAGTGGAAAAGAATTTTATGGTTTTTTGTCAGATAAAACTTATTCAGCATTCCAGGTCTTATCTAACAAAGTTTGAAGCCGAGGTCGCAAAGCTTTCTGAAGTTCTGGAATGTTACCACGTTAGCGGCGAGTATGATTATATTTTAAAAGTTCTGGTAAAAGATATGGAAGCCTACCGAGAATTTATGGTGACTAAACTCACCAATCTTGACCATATTGGAAGTACTCAAAGTACTTTTGTAATCTCACCGGTAAAAAGCACCACTGCTGTTCCGCTTTAATTTTTATCGTGAAATAAACAGCTATTACATTAATAAATTAAATTTATCTTTAAGTTAATAGGTGTTTATTAGCATTTTTTTAAATTAAATTTTATTCTTTTATGAAAACTTTAATTAGTTGAAATATTTACGTTTAGAATTCTCTTCAATCTTCACCTGGAAACTCTATAAATTATTGAATATTAATAGAATAATATATAATCTAATTAGTCCTCAAAAGTAGAAATTTTACAGATTTTATATTCTAAAATTAACGTTTAACCACCTTTCTTATTGATTTTCAAACTAAAAGGCGCCTGGGTTAAGAAAAAAAAATGGTATATTAACAAACAGCGAAAATGAGATAGCACCCAACACTTTTCGCTACTTAGTACGCGATAGTTTTTAGATTAACCATTCAACTGAACAACCAAATATTATATGACTGAAGAGCAAACAAAATCTCAGCAGCTCCACGACAGGAGAAAAAATATTGTAGCTAACGGAGTTGGTGTTTTCAATACCGCCACTGTAAGCAAGGCCAAAGGAGCAATAATTACCGATGTAGACGGAAAAGAACATATAGACTTTGCCGGTGGGATTGGCGTTGTGAACGCAGGGCATTGCCCGCCACCTGTGGTTGAAGCTATACAGGAGCAGGCTGAAAAGTATCTGCATACCAGTTTTAATGTAGTTACTTACGAGCCTTATATAAAACTCTGTGAAGAGCTTGCAGAAATACTTCCGCACGGCGATCATACTAAAGCCATGCTTATTAGTACCGGTGCCGAGGCTGTAGAGAACGCCATTAAAATTGCACGCCAGGCCACCAAAAGACCTGCAGTAATTTGTTTTACGGAAGCTTATCACGGACGTACGTTAATGGGAATGAGTCTTACCAGTAAGGTTAATTATAAATTTTTTTCAGGGCCTTTTGCTCCTGAAGTTTACCGAATTCCTTTTCCGAATTTTTACAAATACCATGGAACGCAGAACATGGAGGAATTTGTGGAAACGGAACTCAACCGACTTAAAGACAGCGCGCACAGTATGGTTGACATTAATAGCGTTGCTGCAATAATCGTAGAGCCAATTCAGGGCGAAGGAGGTTTTAATCCAATTCCTCAAAAGTACCTGGAAGGCCTTCGCTCTTTTTGTGACGACCATGGTGCTATGCTAATTTTTGATGAGATTCAAAGCGGTTTCTGCCGCACGGGTCACTGGGCAAGTTGGCAACATTATGGGGTACAACCCGACATTAGCACCTATGCAAAATCTATGGGCTCGGGGCTTCCTATTGCCGCTGTACTTGGTAGAGCTGAAATTATGGATGCTGCTTTGCCCGGAACTATTGGTGGCACCTATATTGGCAGCCCTGTTTGTTGTGCTGCGGCTTTGGCTACTATACAATTTATGAAAGATGAGAAGCTTAATGAGCGGGCGGTTTATATTGGTAAGATTATTACAGAACGCCTGGAGAAATTCAGAAAAGAATGTCCTGAAATTGGAGATGTAAGAGGATTAGGTGCAATGATTGGGATTGAGTTTATAAAAGATAATGATCCCGGGAAACCGCATACCGATTTATGTGCCAGTATTGTAAAAGGCTGTGCCGAAGAAGGCTTAATTCTTATAAGTGCCGGAACCTTTAAAAATGTTTTAAGGATTTTATGTCCCCTGGTTATTACCGAAGAGCAATTAAACAGGGCGCTGGATATTCTGGAAAACCAAATACGCAAACATACTTAAGTTTCAAAATACCACTTGAAGTTCTTTTTAAAAGTAATATTCAGGAGGAAAAAGTGTGTAAAATTTTACGCGTTAAAAAAAATATTAACTGATCTGCTTTATTGAAAAATAGAAAGAGTACGATCAGAAAAATCCGGTGGAAATATTTTCTACGGAAAACAAGAAATAAAAATATATGAATCCATTTGCAATAGCAGGAATACAAATGAAGGTTTCCGCGGTCGCTTCTAATGTAGAAATGATGAAGCTGAAACTTGATATTACCATGAGTCTTTACCCATGGGTAGATATGGTAGTGTTTAGTGAGTTATGTGGCTATGGGCCATTAACTCATAATGCCCAGGAGATCCCCGGAGAATTTGAGAAGGAAATGCAGGCAATGGCCAAAAAACATAAAGTTTGGTTATTACCGGGTTCTATTTTTGAAAAAAGCGAAGGCAAAATCTATAATACAGCAACCGTTATTAATCCTCAAGGGGAGATTGTAACCCGCTATAGGAAAGTCTTTCCTTTTTATCCTTATGAAGTTGGTGTAACTCCAGGTTCAGGATTCTGTGTGTTTGATGTTCCGGGAGTGGCGAAATTCGGTTTATCCATTTGTTACGATATGTGGTTTCCAGAAACTGTACGAACCCTGGCCGTGATGGGAGCAGAAGTTATTTTGCACCCAACGATGACGGGTACCATAGATCGAGACATAGAATTATCTATTGTAAGAGCAATGGCAGCTGTAAATCAGTGTTATTTCTTCGATGTAAACGGACTGGAGTCCGGCGGAAATGGCAGGTCACTGGTTTGCGGTCCCGATGGACGGGTTATATACCAGGCCGAAGGTAATGAAGAAATTTTTCCGCTGGAACTTAATATCAGTCGGGTGCGGAGAAGCCGTGAACTCGGAGTCTTGCGCTTAGGGCAACCTTTAAAAAGTTTTAGAGATCATATAGGTGATTTTCATATTTATCAAAAAGGGGCTAATCTACCTTATTTAAATTCTTTAGGACCACTTATTAAGCCTACAAGGTTAGATAGCCTGGCAAAATTAAAAATGAAAGAGCATGAATACGAACCACCGGAAAATCCAACTGGATATAAAGGATTCGGAGGATAATTAAGAGACGAAACAATGGGAGGAACAACACGAAGAAAACAAAAAGAGGATACACCTGTAAAAGATTTTATAAGCTGGTTTGAAATTCCCGCAATCAATTTTCAACAGGCAGTAGATTTCTATAATCGCATCTTTAAGATGGATATGGAAACTCAATTCGATGGAAATTATGCAATGGCTTTTTTTCCGGCCGAGAAAGGTATTGGAGGAGCCATTGTTACCGGTCCAAATTCAATCCCGGGTGTAGTTGGCCCTTTGCTTTATCTCAATGCCGGTAAGGACCTTAATCGTATTCTTAAAAGGGTTGAACCGGCAGGAGGCCGAGTGGTAATGACTAAAACCTTAATTAATCCGGAGTCTGGCCATTTTGCCATTTTTATTGATTCTGAAGGAAATAAACTAGCCCTACATTCAAAAGACTAAATATGCCAGAAAAAAAAGTAGACACTTCACATTATTATAATATCGCTCAACTTAGGGTGGAATCCTGGAATGACCTAAAAAATGAGTCAACCAAACTGTATTCTTCTCCGCGTGGCTCAGAAGACGAAAAGTTATACAAAGAAAATCTTCGGCAATTATTAAAAGATATTGAAGGAGTAGAATGCTATTTTGCTTTCCCAGGTTTGTCTAGTATAGATTCGCTGCGGGAAATGTTAGACAGGCATGAGCATACTGCTCTTTCTAACAAAATTTCTGAGATTACCAAGAATCTTGTAAGTGACAGATATAGGAGTAATCCAGATTTTCTTGAAGATGATGAGCCAGCTATTGAGATTAGCGATAAAGGTGACCGGGCTGAAGTTTCCAGGAAGACTTATTTTGAAGTGATGTTCGTGGAAGATGTATCACATGCCGAGGATAATAAACTAAGACATGATCTTAAAGAACTTCGGCTTTCTAACGAGCAGTTTGCATATGGGATTATAGTTCAGAGTTCTTTTGAAGATGCTTTAATTGCGCTTCAATTCAATTATAATATTCAGGCAGTGGTAATTCGTTACGCGCCTCCATATCATTCCAAGAAGATCACTCCGGTGATTAAACCTTTTATTCAGAATATTTTAAAATTAGATTTCTCTTCGAGAGCTCCAAGGGAATTAGGGCCAATTCTTGGTACAATAATTCAAAAATTTAGGCCAGAGCTGGATACCTATTACGTAACAGATACCGCTTTAAGCAATTTAAAAGACAGTACTTTAAAAACCTTTAGAAGAATATTTTATCGTGCTGAAGATTTGCAAGAGCTCCACCTAACCATTATAAGAGGAATAAGCGAGCGTTTTGAAACCCCGTTTTTTTCGGCTTTGAAAGACTACAGTAAGAAACCTACCGGAATTTTTCATGCGATGCCAATTTCCCGTGGTAACTCAGTTTTTAAATCCAGATGGATCAATGATTTTGGTAATTTTTATGGTCGAAATATGTTTCTGGCTGAAACATCTTCCACTACCGGCGGATTGGACTCTCTGTTGCAACCAACCGGTTCGCTTAAAAAGGCGCAGCAAAAAGCCAGTGAAGCTTATGGTTCCAGAAACACATATTTTGTAACTAACGGGACTTCTACGGCGAATAAAATTGTAGTGCAAGCTCTGGTAAAACCGGGCGATGTAATTTTAATTGATAGAGATTGCCATAAGTCACATCACTACGGACTTGTGCTGGCAGGAGCTTATCCGGTTTACCTGGATTCTTATCCTATAGAAGAATATTCTATGTATGGAGCAGTTCCACTTGAGCAGATTAAAGAAAAATTACTACAATTAAAAAAGGCAGGAAGATTAAACCTGGTTAAAATGCTATTGCTTACCAATTGCACATTTGACGGTTTGGTTTACAATGTTGAAAAGGTGATGCAAGAAATACTGGCTATTAAACCAGATATGATTTTCTTGTGGGATGAGGCCTGGTTCGCGTTTGCCGGTTTCACTTATAATTATAAGCAAAGAACAGGGATGTTTGTAGCTCAAAAATTATGCGATAAATATCAAAGCAAAAGTTACCGAGAAGAATACGAGGCTCATATTAAAAGTTTAAAAAAGAAAGAAATTCCCAGGCTTCCTAATCCCGATGAGGTTAGGATTAGGGTGTATTCTACCCAAAGTACTCATAAAACGCTTAGTAGTTTCCGCCAGGGGTCTATGATTCATATCTGGGATGAAGATTTTCGTAAAAAAAGCGAGAGTACCTTTATGGAGGCCTACATGACCCATACTTCCACTTCTCCTAATTACCAGATGCTGGCTTCGCTGGATGTTGGTAGAAGACAAGTGCAATTTGAAGGTTATGAGCTGGTAGAAAAAAGTATAGAATTAGCGATGGTCTTAAGAGCTAAGATCAACGATCATCCTAAACTAAAGAAATATTTTGATGTACTGACCATTAGCAATTTTATACCGGAACAACATCGAAAATCAGGTATTAAAGAATATTATAACTCTGATGATGGCTGGAACAGGATGGAAGCTGCCTGGGAAAAGGATGAATTTGTATTAGATCCCACCAAAATAACTTTACACATTGGAAGAACAGGCGTAGATGGAGATACTTTCAAAAATAAATACCTGATGGATAAATTTAATATTCAAATTAATAAAACCTCCAGGAATACGGTTTTATTTATGACCAATATAGGAACCACGAGGGGAAGTGTAACTTATTTAACCAATGCCCTGTTAAAGATAGCCGATGAGTTAGATGAGGAGTTTAAAACCCTTAGCGGGAAAGAGGGCAGGAACCGTAAAGACCGCATAAAATCTTTAACCGAAGATTTTCCTCCATTACCCGATTTTAGTTATTTCCATCATTCCTTCCAGGCAGTACCGGGTGTGCCCGGAGGAAATATTAGAGAAGCTTTTTTTCTCGCCTACAACGAAGAGAATTATGAATATATGCCGCTATTGGATTGTTTACCCGCAATGGAGGAAAACAGAATCTTGGTAGCCTCCTCTTTTATAATTCCCTATCCTCCGGGATTCCCCGTACTTGTACCGGGACAGGTGGTGAGCAAGGAAATAATAAGATTTCTTACCGCTTTAGATGTTTCTGAAATTCACGGGTATCGGGCAGACCTCGGACTGAGAATTTTCAGGGATAATGTGCTAAACCGGCAAAAAACAGTGAGCTCTATGGGCTCTATGGGAAATAATTCAAAGAAAAAAATTACTAACCTAAAAAATTAAGATTATGGAATCTAAGAAACAAAAGGCTTCCAATAAAAAGGGAGCTACAAATAAAAATAAATCAGCAATTAAAACAGGAACTGACAGAACTAAAATTCCAATTACAGAAAAAGCTCATAAAGCTAAAGAACAGGGTAGTTCCGTAGAAAAAACAAAGAAGGCGACCTCAAAACCAGCTGTAAAGAAGAGTTCGGCCAAAGGGAAAGCCTCAGTAGCTTCGAAAAAATCAGCCGCTCAAAAGAAACCTAAAAATACTTCAGTACCTGAATTAAGTGGAGTTTCCGATATCCGAAGGTCTTTTCATAAAAATGAAGAACCTCTTTACTTTATAAGCGCGACCAACTTTAATCTTCTGGGAGCCGATGAATGGATAAAAGGTTTTAAGTTCATTACCTACATCGAATGTTTTGATGGTTTACATCCAAATGTATTTTCTCCAAAAAATGAGATCCCACACGATGATTTTGAAGGTATTGAAGATATTAATAATTACCTATTACAACATCCCGAAGTTCAGGATTATCTTAAAACAAGATCTATAGACGGGAGAGCCGGGAAAGCAATGTTTTTGATGTTTAATGAGAAAACTGAAGAGCTTGCAGAGAAACTAGGCCTGGAAATTATGTTTCCATCAGCAGAAATGAGAACTTTCCTGGATAATAAAGTAAACACCAATCGAATTGCAGAAAAAGCGGGAGTAGCTTGCGTGCCTTACGTATTGACTAAAATAGATAGCTACGACCATTTAAGAGAAGTTTCCAAACATCTTGGAGACGAATTAGTTATACAAACTCCATTTGGTGATTCTGGTCATACTACTTTCTTTATCTCTAACGAAGAGCAATATGATAAACACGCAGAAGAGATCGAAAAAGAAGAGGAAGTTAAGGTGATGAAACGTATTCGCTGCAGAGGTTCTGCTATAGAAGCTTGTGTAACCCGCCATGGAACAATTGTAGCGCCGCTAATGACCGAGTTAGTAGGGTTTAAGGAACTTACCCCTTACGAAGGTGGATGGTGCGGTAACGAAATTTACCCGAATGCATTTACCCCCGAGCTAAGAGAAAAGGCAATAGAATACACGCAGTTATTTGGAAACCAGTTGCGGGAAGAAGGTTACAAAGGCTATTTTGAATTAGATTTTTTAATAGATCAGGATAATGGAGAAATCTATTTGGGAGAATTGAACCCAAGGGTTACGGGCGCAAGTTCCATAACCAACCACGCCGTTTTTGCCCTGGCAGATGCGCCTTTATTTGTTTTCCATATTTTAGAATGGATGGGGATAGATTATGAACTTGATATTGATGCGATAAACGAGCGCTGGGCACGCCAGGAAAATATAGATGGCTGGAGCCAGATAATTGTAAAGCATACTGAAGATACCATAGAATACGTTACAAAAGCGCCTAGTTCAGGAATCTATAGAATGTATGATACGGGCCATATTCAGTTTGATAGAATGGATACACACCGTAGAGCGGTAGAAAATGAAAATGAAGCTTTTTTCTTACGAATAAGCAGAAAAGGTGATTATCTATACGAAGGAGCCGATATGGGAATATTGGTAAGCCGTGGTCGCATGATGACTGATGATTTTCAGCTAAACAATAGAGCTAAGCATTGGATTAAAGCTATTAGAGGCCAATACAGTTCTGAAATGGTAGAGGATAAAAAGAAACCAAACCTCTCAGGAACTTTAACTAAATAAAATGCTGGAATGTAGAAAGTCCCAAAAAAATTACAACTATTTTGCGAGACCTTCTTATTATAGACGGTTATTTAAAAATTAACTACATGCAATTACACTTCAATGCTATTTCTGAACCCAAAAAACCGGGAACTAAATGGCAGAGATTATATAAAACCCACTGGCCGGCCTATAAAAACTGGCTCAATTCTAAAGGGACGGCTAATTATCCGGATCTAAAGACTTCGCAGGCGGCACTTAAAAAATATATGCCGGAGATGTGGCCAACTTATCAGCGGTTATGCAAACTTGCAAAAGGAGATGAGGTAGCGGCGCGTTTTTTAACGGGTTTTCAGCCGCCCGCTTATATAAGTGGCTGTTCACAGGCGGTTACCACGGGTAAGGATATTCAACTGGTAAGAAATTATGATTTTCATCCAGATCTTATGGAAGGTACACAATTGCTTACCTGCTGGAATAATAAGAAAGTGATTACTACCAGCGATTGCCTTATTGGAGCTGTGGATGGTATGAACGATGATGGCCTGGCTGTTTCCCTAACTTTTGGAGGAAGAAAAGAAGTTGGAGTAGGCTTCGGTATTCCATTTATTCTGCGTTATGTATTGGAATTTTGTAGTACTGTAAATGAAGCTGTTGCTGCTTTGACAAGAATTCCCTCGCATATGTCTTATAACGTGACGGTAGTAGATAAAACGGGAGAATTTAAAACCGTTCAACTGGCGCCAGATAAAACTCCCTTAGTTACTGATGCTTCTTTTACTACTAATCACCAGGGAATTGTAGACTGGCCGGAAAACGCTGCTTTTAATAAAACCCTGGAAAGGTCTTCTTTTCTGAAGAAAATGCTTTCAGTAAAAAATGTGAGTTCAGATCAGGTTGCTGAGGCTTTTCTTAAGGCACCTCTTTATAACACCAAGTTTAAGGAAGGTTTCGGTACTTTATTTACCTCAGTATACCGCCCATTAGAAGGCAAGGTAGCTCTTCGGTGGCCTGGAACTTCAGTAGAACAGACTTTCGATAATTTTCAAGAAGTATATAAGTTTATAAACTACAAACAGGCTGAAGTTTTAACTGAATTATGGAAACAGGAAGCTGTAGAAATTGTCAAAACAGTAGAAGATCCTTTCGAAGGTCAAACTACTCAAAATATAGATTGGCAAGAATCGATAACTGAAATTTTAGTAAATGCAATGGCCCAGGCTCACCCTTCAACAAACCAGCGAGAACTTGAAAATCTAAGAGGAAAAATAATTGATAATGGTGAAGTATCCTGGCAGGCATTAGCGGGATTTTGGAGTAAAGTGGGAACAGAATATACCGACTCCTGGAATAGTTGATGTGTAATTCCTGATTATAAGTACTCACGGGCATCCTTCACTATTTTGGCCCTAATTATTGACGGTTCTAATTCAATATTTTAAAAATATTAAATACGATGGAATTTTATAGCGTAAACCCATACAATGGGAAACAGATTGGAAAATATACAGCTCAAACAGGGGAAGAAATCACAAAGATTCTGGATCAATCTGGAGAGGCTTTTAAAGATTGGAGTAAGCAGCCGATTTCTTTTAGAACTAAGCTTTTGGAAAAAGCTGCGCAAGTATTAAGAGATAATCTGGATGAGTACGCTAAAATGATCACCCAGGAAATGGGAAAACCAATTTCTGAATCCCGCGCTGAGGTAAATAAATGCGCCTGGGTTTGTGAATATTATGCTGAAAATGCTTCAGATTTCCTTCAGCAGGAAGAGATAAAAACAGATGCATCCCACAGTTATGTAAGGCACGATCCAATAGGAAGTGTTTTCGCTGTCATGCCCTGGAATTTTCCTTTTTGGCAGGTTTTTAGGTTTGCTGCTCCTACACTTACTGCCGGCAACACCGGTATTTTAAAACATGCTCCAAATGTTTTTGGATGTGCTTTAATGATCGAAGAGGTTTTTAAAAAAGCAGGCTATCCGCCCGGAGTTTTTCAGAATTTGATTGTGCATCACGATCAAACTGAAATGATTATTGCTCACGATGCAGTGCAGGCTGTTACCTTAACGGGAAGTGAGGCTGCAGGCTCTGCAGTAGCCCAACTTGCAGGTAAGTATATTAAAAAGAGTTTATTGGAACTGGGAGGCAATAATTCTTTTATTGTTAGGGAAGATGCAGATATAGATAAAGCTGTAAAAACAGCTATTACCGCCAGGATGTTAAACTGCGGGCAAAGCTGTATCGCAGCGAAGCGTTTTATTCTGCTGGAAGGAATCTATGATGAATTTGTTTCTAAATTCAAGGCTGCAGTCAGCGAATTAAAATCCGGCGATACTATGGATGATACTACGCAGGTTGGTCCGCTTGCCAGAAAAGACCTGGCAGATCAACTTCAACGCCAGGTTAAAAGGTCTATTGATAAAGGAGCGGAATTAATACTTGGAGGTGAACAAAACGAATGTTTTCATCAGCCAACTATTCTTGGAAATGTAAAACCGAGAATGCCTGCTTTTGATGAAGAAACATTTGGACCGTTGGCAGCAATGATCAAAGTGAAAAATATTGAAGAAGCTTTTGATCTTTCTGAAAAGTCAAAATTTGGACTGGGAACTACAGTTTTTACAAAAGATATAGAAGAGGCTATGCAGATGGCAGGAAGCGTTAGTGATGGTGCTTATTTCGTTAATGAACTGGTAAAATCAGATCCCAGGCTTCCTTTTGGTGGGACCAAGCGATCTGGTTATGGACGTGAGCTAGCAAAGGATGGAATGATGGAATTTGTTAATAAGAAAACAGTGTATGTTAAAGCCTAAAGCATAATTTTTTCCTCATTGCTCATTGCCTCGAATAGTTGTACTTTTGTGTTTACTTTTTTAAAAAATCATTACAAAAAATAAAATTATGAGTAAATATGATGTTGCAGTAATAGGTTCTGGCCCGGGAGGATATGTGGCCGCCATACGCTGCGCACAACTGGGAATGAAAACTGCTATCATAGAAAAATATTCAACTTTAGGAGGAACCTGTCTTAACGTTGGTTGTATTCCAAGTAAAGCATTACTGGATTCTTCTCACCATTACCACGATGCTGTAAAACACTTTGAAGATCATGGAATAGATATTCCGGGTGAGATAAAAGTAAACCTCGAAAAAATGATGGAGCGTAAATCTTCGGTAGTAAGTCAAACTTGCGACGGAGTGAAGTTCCTGATGGATAAAAATAAAATTGATGTTTTTGAAGGTGTAGGATCTTTTAAAGATAAAACCCACATCAATATTGAGAAAAACGATGGTGAAACCGAAACCATTGAAGCCGCAAAAACAATTATTGCTACAGGTTCAAAACCGGCGAACCTTCCGTTTATCGAGCTCGATAAAGAACGAATAATCACTTCTACTGAAGCTTTAAAATTAAAAGAAATTCCTAAGCACATGGTCGTAATTGGCGGTGGTGTAATTGGCCTGGAATTAGGTCAGGTTTATCGTCGTTTGGGAGCTGAGGTTACCGTTGTTGAATTTTTAGATCGAATTATTCCTACAATGGATGCTGCCCTTTCCAAAGACCTTCAAAAGGTGTTCAAAAAACAAGGAATGAAATTTCATACCTCCACCAAAGTTAAATCTGTGGAACGTAAAGGCGATGAGATCATTATAAAAGCTGATGATAAAAAAGATAAAGAAATTGAAATAAAAGCAGATTACTGCCTTGTTTCTGTAGGTCGTAAACCGTTTACCGATGGTTTAAATGCTGATGCTGCCGGAGTTAAAATTGATGATAAAGGTAGAATTGAAGTAAACGAACACCTGCAAACCAATACAGAAAATATTTATGCCATTGGTGATGTTGTAAAAGGCGCGATGCTGGCTCATAAAGCCGAAGAGGAAGGAACTTTTGTTGCTGAAACTATCGCCGGACAAAAACCACATATTGATTATAACCTAATTCCTGGTGTTGTTTATACCTGGCCTGAAGTTGCTTCCGTAGGAAAAACCGAAGAACAGCTTAAGGAAGACGGTGTTAAATATAAAGAAGGGAAATTCCCAATGCGTGCTCTTGGACGTTCCAGGGCAAGTGGAGATACAGATGGATTTGTAAAAATCCTTGCTGATGAAAAGACCGATGAGGTTTTAGGCGTGCATATGATTGGAGCCCGTACTGCCGATCTTATTGCTGAAGCTGTTGTTGCAATGGAATATAGAGCATCTGCCGAAGATATTGCAAGAATGAGTCACGCACACCCAACTTATGCTGAAGCCGTTAAGGAAGCTGCTCTTGCTGCTACAGATAATCGTGCGCTTCACGTATAGGCGATTTTAAAAAATAACTTATAAAAAAAGTGGCTGTTTGATATTATTTTCAAACAGCCACTTTTTTATTTTGTAGGAAATTATTAGGTTATTTTATACTTCTAATTTCTTGAGTTCCTTATAGTTTTTATTTAATCTTCTTAGTAGAATTCCATAGATCACTCGGTAGAATAACCAAATTATACCAAGGAAAGCAGCTAGTCCACCAATCATTATCCCGGCAAATATCAACCATTGCACCGGAGTAAAACTATATTTTTCAATATCTTCTACCACAGATGTTGAGACATGATAATCCATCATAAAGTAGGTATAGACCAAAGCGACTATTGCCGTAGAAATTAAAATATAGCCTATGTAATATTTTACAGTTTTCCTTGTCCGCAAAATATTTTTCATTAATTGTGCTGCATTATCTGTAGAAGATATTTTTCGGTAATTTTTGTAAAAGCAATAGATAAAGAAAAAGGTGATGGCATAATTTATTACATAGATCACCACTGTAAATTCTTTTAGATGAATACGTTCCATCTCTTTCCAATATTCTTGATCTGCCATGAAAATATTGATTAATGCCCAGAATAAAAATTCAATAATACTAATTACAAAAATCCACTTCACTATAGAAGATGAGCGCTTCCACAGCATTTTGTAAATTTGGTCATAGGAAAGTTGCGGAAGGCTGCCTTCCCGTTTTTTCCAGTCTTTTTTTAATAAATCCAATCCATCCATTATTCACTACGGATTTAAAATGTTCTTTAATTTTGTTTTTACCCTGTTCATCTTCACTCTTGCATTTACTTCAGTAATACCAAGGGTTTCAGAAATCTCCCTGTAATTTTTATCTTCGAGATATAAAAAAACAAGTGCTTTTTCAATATCATTTAATTCCTGAATTGCAGAATACATCACTTTTAATTGCTGCTCGGTCTCGTCATCATATTCTTCCGCCTTTATCTTAAAATCTACCGTATCAAAATCCTGAGTTTGTATACTTCTTTTTTTCTTTCGGTATAGAGTAATCGCGGTATTCAGAGCAACGCGATACATCCAGGTACTAAATTTTGCTTCGCCTCTAAATTTTGGGTAAGCTTTCCAAAGTTGAATGGTAATTTCCTGGAACAAATCGTTATGCGAATCCTGGTTATTCGTATAAATGCGGCAAATTTTATGCGCTATATTCTGGTGTTTTTCCAGGTTGGTTACAAACTGATGTTCTAATTCCTTATTCACAATAGTTGGTTAGCACTTATATGTAGCGCAAGTGGCTGCAATGTTACAAAAAAGTATAAAGTATAGTTAATGCTACCGTATTTTTTCGGACAAAGCAGCAGAAAACTTAAATTTGGTTCAATTCCCGTATGCTGGGAATTTAATATTAAAGAAGATACTTCATACTTAAAGCTAAGGTTGGAGTGTCTAAATCTTGTTTAGCGCTTTAAAGCAACCTGTATGAATATTCCAAGAACAAATTTACCGAGAGTCGTTATTATTGGTGGCGGTTTTGCGGGAATGGCGATATTAAGAAGATTAATGGGCGAAGATGTCCAAACCGTAATCTTAGATCGTCATAATTATCATACTTTTCAACCCTTACTTTACCAGGTGTCAACCTCTGGTTTAGAGCCCGATTCTATAGCCTACCCAATGCGTAAAATTACTAGAAATAGTAAAAAATGCATTTTTAGAGTAGCCGAGGTAAAATCTATAAATCCGGAGAAAAGTTATATAGAAACTTCTATTGGGGATTTGATCTATGATTACCTGGTTATTGCAACAGGCTCTAAGACAAATTTCTTCGGAAATGAGAGTATCGAAAAGAATGGAATGTGGATGAAAACCGTTCCGCAGGCATTGAATATTCGAAGTTTGATTCTTGAAAATTTAGAACAGGCTGTGATTACCGATGATCCAGAATTAAGAAAAGCCCTGCTGAATTTTGTTTTAGTAGGAGCTGGACCAACGGGTGTAGAACTTAGTGGAGCTATCGCAGAACTTAAAAACCATATTGTTCCTCACGATTATCCTGATATTAATCCAAATGAGATGAATATTCATCTTTTGGAAGGTCTTGGTAGGGTGTTACCTCCAATGAGTGAGAAATCTTCTAGAAAGGCACACGAATTCCTGGAAGAGCTTGGAGTGAAAATTCACTTAAATACCATGGTGGAGGAATACGATGGGCATCTGGTTACTACAAACACCGATCTTGCACTTAAAACTGAAACTTTTATTTGGGCGGCGGGAGTTACGGGTGCCCCTGTAAAAGGTTTAAATGCCGAGGCCATGGTGGAGAAGGCAAATAGATATGAAGTAAACGCATTTAACCAAATTAACGGCTATGAAAATATTTTTGCCATTGGAGATATTGCGCTAATGCAAACTAAAGATTATCCCAAGGGGCATCCTATGGTTGCGCAACCGGCAATTCAGCAAGGAAAACATCTGGCAAAAAATATTCTGAATATTGTGGAAGGTAGAAAAATGGAGCCTTTCAAGTATAAAGATAAGGGAACTATGGCCACGGTAGGAAGAAACCGTGCAGTAGTAGATTTGGATAAAGGTTCCTTTGGAGGATTTTTCGCCTGGTTTATCTGGATGTTTGTACATCTCTGGTTCCTTATTGGCTTTAGAAACCGATTGGTCACCTTTTTTAACTGGCTTTATAATTACTGGAATTATGATAAAGCCGCCCGACTAATTATTCGCCCTTTTAAGGGTTATGAAAAGCAAATGAAAGTAGGTAAAGAAGAAATATAAATAGTAAAAAGAGACTATCTGAAAAGTTTTAAAACCGTCATCCTGAACTTGTTTCAGGATCTAACATATTGATAATCAAAAAACATATTAGAAGCTGAAACAAGTTTAGCTTGACGAAAATAAACTTTTCCGACAATCTCTTTTTTTAGTCTGACTCCCCTTTTTAATTTATTGTGGAAGCTTATTTATTAGCCTTTCCATTTACCTCATTTTCTTAATTTCCTTGTTATAGTCTGAAGCGAGCGATGTCTTTTGGTTATCGGTTAATGCCTTCCCGGCCATTTGAAAAACTTCTTGTTCTTCTTGTCTAAATGATGAATTACCTTATGTTCAAGCTCTTTTGCAATTTTTAGCCAGTTTGAAGCGTCCATTTCTATATTTCCCAATTACTCAACTAGCTCACGCATTTTTTTGGTAACGTGCAGACAAACTATATTTTTTTCTGTATAAGGTCTTTCTCGGTAATAGGAATGTAAATATAATTTTCTTCAGCATCAGCGTGAATTTTTAATTCATGCTTTAACTGCTCAAAAAATCTTTTAGCGCTATTCAGGATCTCTTTCTGAGATTCTATTAATTCGGCAGCAAAGTTATCCTGTATTCATTGTTCCCAATGCAAAGCTTCAAAAATATTCATAATTTAGGTATTAGTTTATGTGGAAAGGGAAATTGAAACTGCGGTTTTCCAGGCAGTTTAAATCGATTTTGAACAGTTCAGTTTCGTTTTTCTACAATTCAGAAATTTTAATTGGTTACAAATACCACATTTATGCATCTTAGCTCTATAAATAAAATCGGATGAATTCTTTTCAGAAAATATTTAAAGTAAGTGTAGCAATTACCTTTTTGGTGATTTTCCTGGACATAATCTTCAGCGGATTTAATTTGGAGATGCTGTTGGACATCGAAACCTGGATAATTCATTTTTTCTATGCTTTTGTTCTTACAGCGATAAATGCCAGCTATTTTTGGTGGTTTGGGGCTAAAGTTAAGTGGGAATACGCCAATTTAAAAAAAGTACTTTTTGGCTCTTTTGGCTCTGTGGTTTTAACTTTAATAGGTTTCTTTATTTGCCGGTTATTGCACCACGTGGTTTATGAAGGTGTAGCACTTCAGGAATTTGTAGCCAACGAAAAAATGCGTTACTATCTATTTCCGCTGCTCTTTACAACCATTGTTTCTTTGTTTTTTCACCTTATCTATTTTTATAAAGCCCTCCAGGAAAAGAAGGTTAAGGAGCAAAAAATAATTGCCGGTACGGCTTCCGCTAAATTTGATGCGCTCAAAAATCAGTTAGATCCGCATTTTTTATTCAATAGTTTAAATGTTTTAAGTGCTTTAATTGACGAAAACCCAGAACAGGCACAAAAATTTACCAGTGCGCTATCCAAGATATATCGTTATGTGTTGGAACAGAAAAATAAGGAACTTGTAGACCTGGAAGAAGAAATAAAATTTGCAAAAACCTATATGGATTTGCTGAAAATGCGATTTGAAGATGCGATTGTCTTTAATTTTAATAGTACATTAAAAAATCCCCAGGCCAAAGTAGTTCCGCTTTCACTCCAGTTATTATTAGAAAATACTATAAAACATAATACTGTAAATTCAGAGAATCCTTTAGAAATAACTATTGCAGAAGAAGATAGCAACTTAGTTGTGAAAAATAACATTCAGCCAAAAGAAATACTAAATCGGGGAAGTGGAGTTGGACTTTCAAATATTCAGCAACGCTATCATTTACTAACAGATAGAAAGGTAGAAATCACAAATATCAATAACACATTTAGTGTAAAAATACCACTACTAACTAAAATTGTAAAAATGGAAAAAGAGTCACCGGTTTATGCTAAGAAAGACGCTTATTTACGTGCACAGAAACAGGTGAAGGCAGAGCGCGATTTCTACGGAAATTTAACTTCTTACTTAATCGTAATTCCTGCCCTCGGGCTATTCAATTATTTGACCTATAGCGGCTTTCTTTGGTTCATTTTTCCCGCGATTGGTTGGGGAATAGGGGTGCTTTTTCACGGGCTTTCTGTATTCAATTACAATCTTTTGCTTGGTAAAAACTGGGAGGAGCGTAAGATAAAGGAAATAATGCATAACGATAAAACCAACTAATTATGGAAACTTCAGAAAATAAATACTTAAAGGCCCGGGAGCGGGTAAAAGAATTGCGGGAATTTTATAATCACTTATTCTCTTATATTTTAGTGAATATATTATTGGCCGGGCTCAATTACTACACAAACCAATGGGCATATCCCTGGTTTTTATGGGTTGTAGGTGGTTGGGGAATTGGTTTGGCCTTCGATGCCCTTAAAGTCTTTCTAATGAACCCTATGTTCGGTAAGCGTTGGGAAGAACGCAAGATTATGGAATATATGGAAAAAGAAGAAAAGCAACGCTGGGAATAATGGAAATAGTAATTGTTGAGGACGAAAAACCTTCTGCTCGCCGTTTGCAAAGAATGTTGAAAAAATTGGATTTAGAAGTAAATACCTTGTTGCACTCCGTTAAAGAAGGTATTGCCTGGTTTAAAGAAAATCCTGAACCAGATCTTGTATTTCTTGATATTCAACTTAGTGACGGTATTTCATTCGAGATTTTTGAAAAGGTGAAAATCAGCAGTTCAGTTATTTTTACCACTGCTTATGATGAATATGCTCTAAAGGCATTTAAACTGAACAGTGTTGATTATTTGCTAAAGCCCATAGATGAAGAAGAACTTACAAATGCGGTGGAAAAATTCAAAGAAAATTATGCGAAGAAATCACAGCAAATAGACTTCAATGATTTTAGAAAGATCTTAGAAACGGGTAATAAACCAGATTATAAAACTCGTTTTACCATCCAGGTGGGGCAGCATTTAAAAATTATCCCTATTCAAGAAATTTGCTGTTTTTATTCAGAAAATAAAGCTTCATACCTTACTTCCACTTCTGGAAGAAATTACCCTGTAGATGTTTCTCTTGAAAGCTTAGAAAAAGAATTAGACCCGGAAAAATTTTTCAGAATTAATCGAAAATCTATTGTAAATATTGACTGTATTGAAGATATTATTAGTTATACCAATAGTCGGTTAGAGGTTAAAGTAAAAGTTTTTAGTGAATTTCAGCTTATTGTTAGTCGAGAGCGGGTACGAGATTTCAAAAACTGGATTTCTTAGTCAGAAAGGCTAAAATTAGGATCGATAAAAACCAAGTGCTAATTTTCTACGTAAATATTTATGAAAAATTGGGTAACCAAAAGCAACTTCGCTTTTATTATGCCCTGATTTTCTGAAATTATTTTTTTGGTTGGTTATTTGAAGGTTTGTCGTAGTAATTATGGCAGACCTTCATTTTTTACTCGATACTCGAGCTTCAAATATTCCCGGGCCAGTCCGAATCGAGGGAATCTTTTTTTGAAGTCAATTATATTCCAAAAAAATCTTATAGGTTTTCAACTCTTTTTGGAACAAAAATAAATCTATGCTTTCGTTATTGTTAGGGTGCCGCTACCGTACCCAAAACGTATAACTGGTCCATTGTTGGAGTCTCGCTACCACCTTCAGGCTCTAAGGTAATTCCAAAAGCTTCCGACTGATTCTGATTTTCAAGACTAAAAACTTTATTATCATCCGCTTCAAAATTCTCAAGTAAACCTATGCTGGTAGGGGCAAGGGGTTGCATGGTAAGTGACCAAACCTGGTAAACTTTACCTCTTGGAGGTTCGGGTAGTTCTTTAGCGTCTATATAAGCGGTATTCTCTTTGGTATTCCAGTAAACCGAAGCAAAAGCTTCAGGAGCTATTTGCTGCCCTTCTAGCGGGATGCGCTTTACATTTCTGTCTCTTATAACCGCCAGTAATTCTTCAGCTTTTTCAGCATCTTCACGAGCCTTGGCGATTTGTTCTTCCATTTGAACATTCCTGGCATTGGCAGCATTTAAGTCTTCTCTTAGTTCGTTGGTTCGATTAAAGAAAACAAATAGGCCAATAAGCAATAGTAAACTCGCTGCCCAACCGGAATAGGTTATCCAGTTTATGGTTCTAAGCGGTGTAGTTTTTGGAGCAGGTCTTAAGGAAGATGCGCCTAGTTTTTCTTTTATGGAATCAATTAAATGTTCTGCATTATTTGGAGCTGTAGCAGCCGAAAGTGTAAGTAAAGCTTTTTCTATTTCTTCGACCTCGGCTTTAACTTCAGGATATTCTTTAAGCACGCAGCTTACTTCACGGCTTTCTTTTTCAGAAAGTGCTCCATAAACATAAAGCTCAAGAATTCCGGACGATATGTACTTTTGAATATCCATTATTTAATTACCATTGCTCTAAGCTTATCGATACAAATTCTATTACGGGTTTTTACGGTTCCCAGCGGCATATCTAATTCTTCTGATGTTTCTTTTTGCGTATAGCCTTTAAAAAATAGATAGTCTATGAGTTGCTTACAAACCGGTTTTAAGGCATCAATATATTTTTTAAGCCCGATAGAATCTACTGCCTCAGAGAAATTTGTTTTAGTCTCTAATATATCTACGAAGTGGTCGGTCTTAAGGTTTTGCCGGTCGTTTTTAAAATCTTTTGATCTAATTTTATCTATGGAAGCATTTCGGGCGATATTCAGAATCCAGGTAAAAAAGCGGCCTTTATCGTTGCTATAGCTTGGGGCTTTATCCCAAATTTTTAGAAATACATCCTGAAGCACTTCTTCTGCAATCTTTTCGTCTCTAATTATACTGTAAATGATTCCATAAGTACTTTCTGAATACAAGTGATAAATACGCTCGAAGGCACGTTCGTTCCCATTTTGAAGTTCTAAAATTAAAGCGTCCTGTTGCATAAAAAATTGTAGCTAGCTCAGTAAAAGTATATAAATCTCCAAGCCGAAAAAAATAAAAAGCGGCATTTAGCCGCTTTTTATTTTTTGATTCTTGAGATATATTACATTTCTATCACACCACATCCAACTCTGGTACCTGCTGCACCAGATGGTTGTGAAGTATAATCATCTACACCGTCGTGTACAATTATAGATTTTCCTACAATGTTTTTGTTATCGTCATCACAACCTATACACCATTCATCGGTTGTCATGCTAATAGTTCCTTCTCCATCTGCGTCAACTTCAAAGTTTCCAATATCACCTTTGTGGTAACCTTCAGCATCGCCCCATTTGCCGTGCCTTTCGTTGGTAGGATTCCAGTGGCCGCCGGCAGAAGTTCCGTCTTCAGCAGAGCAATCTGCCTTTTGGTGAATATGAATAGCGTGTTTACCTTCGGCCAAACCTGTAATTGTAGCCTCCATAGTAACTTCTCCATCTTCTTGCATAAAAGTTACTTCACCTCCAAGATCACTTCCACTTTTTGGTTCCAGGGAAACTGTAATTTTCTTGCTTTCTTCTTCCTTTTCCATACTGTCCATTTCAGATTCCATTTCTGTTTCTACAGCATTTTCGGATTCATTTTCTTTTTGGTCGTTTTTACAGCCTATAACAAATAATGAGGCGCAAAAAACTAATGATAAACTTAATCGTTTCATAATCTATGATTGGTTTTAGATTTAATAGTACTAAATTAATTCTATCCCGCTGTATAGCCAAAGATTTAAGGATAGGTTAACAAACCCTGATTGTAAGTCTTAGATCAATTTAGTTTCGATATTTGTTGCTGAAGTTAAGCTCTTATGCACAGGACAACGATCGGCAATTTCAAGCAGTCGTTTTTCCTGTTTTTCGTCTAAATCGCCATAGAGCTTGATCTCTCTTTTAAACGTATCAATTTTTGTATTGCTTTTTTCGCAATTTTCACAATCATCCTGGTGCTCCCGTGAATAATAAACATGTGTTTCTACATCCTCCAGTGGCCATTTTTTTCGTTTAGCATACATTTGAAGCGTCATAGAAGTACAGGATGCCAGGCCCGATGATAAAAATTGATATGGAGTAGGGCCGTAGTCCTTTCCTCCCGAGCTTACCGGTTCATCGGCCAGGAAAGTATGATTTCCGGCTTTCATTCTTGTGGTAAAAGCATCTTCTTTTTCTAATCCAGCTACCACATCAGCATTAGATTCAGGAATTTCTTTATTCGGAATTTCTAAATAGCGAGCAGCCCAGGTTGCAATAACGTGCCCTGCATAAGTCGCATCTCCTTCGGAAGCTAAGAGATGTTCCGCTCCATCCAGTGAAATAAAGCTTTTTGGATGTCTCGCAGCAATATATAATTCCTCGGCATTGTCAATACTTACAATGCTATCCTGCGGAGAATGCATTATTAAGAGTGATTTTTTAAGTTCCCTTAAATAAGGTTTCAATTCATGTGTTTCAATATCATCTAAGAATTGCTTCTTAATTTTAAAACTTCTACCACCAATATTTACTTTAGCTTCTCCATTTTTTTCAATCTCATCACGGTTATTTTCTATTAAATGTTGAACGTGTGCAGTTGTAGAAGGCGCAGCAATAGTAGTTATCGCTTTAACCGATTTTAATTCTTCCGCAGCGAATAATACCGCGGCACCGCCCAGGGAATGCCCAATGAGTAGGCTTGGAGCTTTAAACTCTTTTTCCAGGTAATTGGCAGCGGCTAAAAGATCTTTTACGTTTCCAGAAAAATTGCTATCTGCAAAATCTCCTTCACTTTCTCCTAATCCTGTAAAATCGAAACGCAAAACACCATAGCCGTTTTGTGCTAAGGTTCGGCTTATATTTTTTGCGGCAAAAAAATTTTTATTGCAAGTGAAACAGTGTGCAAAAAGAACAAAATTATGAGCGTCCTGGTCCAATGGGAGTTCAAGGTAACCGGATAAATTATCGCCATTTTTATTTTTGAATTTTACTTTCTCAGTTCTCATAGCTTTAATTTTTATTCAATTTACAAATTGTTAGGCTAAGTACTAAATCAAAAAAGCTGATTAAAAATTTAGAAAATACTTTTCTGTATTGCTAAATTGTTTAATCAGCTTTCTTCTAAGAATTTCGATAAGACCTATTATAATTCTTTTATTTTAATATTTCTAAACCATACCTTATCGCTATGGTCCTGTAGTGCAATATGGCCCTCTCTTTCTTCTCCAAAATTCTCCCAGTCCTTAAATTTCGAGTTTTCTACTAATTTCCTCCATTCTTCTCCGTGTACAGCAAATTCGTTAACTAAAGTTCCGTTCAAACGAACTGAGCCCTTATTCGTATCGTGATTAATTCTAATTACAGTTTTGTTCCATTCTCCGGCATTTCTGGTTTTATCTTCACTTGGGGGCATCATATCATAAAGTGCTCCAGCCTGTCTAACTTCCCCATTTTTCGCGTCTGGATGTAATTTATTGTCTAAAATTTGAATTTCAGGTCCGGTTAAGTATGGTTCTGAATATTCTTCACTTTCCTGAACGCCCCACATAATACCACTATTTCCTCCTTCTGAAATTTTCCATTCCAGGGAAAGCTCGAAATTGGTATAGGTGTTTTCTGTAATAAGGTTTTCAGTACTTTCCCGCTTTCCTTCAGCTGGTGAAAAAACTATGACACCATCTTTCACCTGCCATTGGTCTGAAATAGAATCAGAATTAAAAGCTTTCCAACCTTCTAGATTTTCACCATTAAATAGACTATTCCAATTTTCTTCATTGCTTGCCATAGCGGTCGTATCTTGCGTGGTAACGGCTTCTTCAGCCTCACTTTCTTTCTTATCAGATTTACAGGCGGTAGCTACTATTGCTGCCGTTATTATAATTAAAAAATTTTTCTTCATATCTATATTTATTTAAGTCCTAATATTTGCTTTAGTTTTTGCTCGTCGATTTCACTACCTGCAAAATCATCAAATTTCTTTTCGGTAGCTTCAATAATATGACTTTGGATAAAAGGTGCACCTTCGCGAGCTCCCTGGTCTGGAGATTTAATACAGCATTCCCATTCCAAAACGGCCCAGACATCGCAACCATATTCGGTTAACTTAGAAAATATAGTTTTAAAATCTACCTGGCCGTCTCCGGGATGTCTATAACGCCCGGCGCGATCTATCCAGTCTCCATAACCACCAAAAGAACCTTTTTTTCCGGTAGGATTAAATTCAGCATCCTTTACGTGGAACATTTTTATGAATTCGTGGTAGTGATCTATATAAGAAATATAATCTAATTGTTGCAGTACGAAGTGGCTTGGGTCATACAGTAAATTTACTCGCTTATGATTATTGGTTGCCTCCAGGAAGCGTTCAAAAGTAACGCCATCATGAAGATCTTCTCCAGGATGAACTTCGTAGCATACATCTACACCCTGTTCGTCAAATTCATTCAAAATAGGCGTCCAGCGTTTTGCGAGTTCCTGGAATCCCATTTCTACAAGACCTTGCGGTCTTTGCGGCCAGGGATGTGCGGTATGCCAAAGCAGCGAACCACTAAAAGTTCCGTGTATGTCTAAGCCAAAATGCCTGCTGGCACGGGCTGCACTTTTCATTTGCTCCACAGCCCATTCCGTTCTGGCTTTTGGATTGCCTTTAACTTCATCTGGCGCGAAATTATCGAACATGGTATCGTAAGCCGAATGTACAGCAACAAGTTGACCTTGCAAATGCGTACAAAGCTCGGTAACTTCTAATCCGTAGGATTCTACTTTTCCTTTAATTTCCTGGCAGTAGTCCTTGCTTTCACCGGCTTTTTTTAGATCTATTAAAGCCGATTCCCAGGTTGGAATTTGTATTCCTTTATATCCTAAATCTGCTGCCCATTTGCACAGCCCATCCAAACTGTTGAACGGTGCTTTCGTATCCATAAATTGTGCTAAATAAACCGCAGGTCCTTTTACTGTTTTCATAATACTCTAATTTTATGCATCTAATTTCACCCAAACATTTCCTTTGGCGTGAGAGTCTACTACTTTTTCAATAAAGTTCATTCCGCGAATTCCGTCTTTCATTGTAGGAAATTCTGCGGGATGGTATTTTTCACCATTAATTGCTTTTGCAACTCCTTTGTAAATATTTCCCATAGAATCGAAAATACCTTCCGGATGTCCCGGTGGCAATTTGGTTCCGTCTAAAGAAAGTGCTGAATTATATTCATGCCCGGGTTTCAGGACTTTTAAAGGTTGCCCATCTTCCATTTTGTAAAGATAATTAGGGTTTTCTTGCTCCCATTTTAAGCCGGCTTTCTTTCCGTAGATCTTAACGGCAAAATTATTTTCCTCCCCGGTAGCGATCTGGCTGGATCTAAGTATTCCTTTTACAAATTCTGAAAAACGAAGCAAAACGGTACCATCCACATCCATTTTATTATCTGAATACATATAGTTTAGATCGGCTAAAAGTTCTTTTACTTCCAGGCCTGAAACATATTCTATCATATCAAAAGCGTGCGTCCCAATATCACCAATACAACAACTGATGCCTCCTTTTTCAGGATCAAGACGCCAAATACTGTTTCTTTCATCTTTATCATGAATAATAGGATTTATCCAGCCCTGGTAATATTGCACGTCTATCTTTTGAATTTCACCAATCTCGCCTGCCGCGATCATTTCTTTCATTTGGCGAATCATAGGGTAACCGGTATAAGTATAAGTTACCGCAAAGATGGTTTTGGATTTATTAAGAGTATCTTCAAGAATTTTAGCTTCTTCGTAAGAAGTGGTCATAGGTTTTTCACAAATCACGTTAAAGCCATTTTCCAAAAGCTGCTTTGCCATAGGGAAATGCAGGAAGTTTGGCGTAAGTATAGATACAACTTTTATACGCTCATCTTCCGGTAGTTTTGCTTCTTCAGCGATTAAATGGTCCAGGTCTTTATAAATCCTATCGGTTCCAATCCCCAATTCCTGAGCGTATTTTTTGCTCTCTTCATGATCGGCATTAAAAACCCCACCTACAAATTCAAATTTATCGAACATAGAAGAGGCTACCCGGTGTAAGATCCCGATAAGGGAATCACCGCCGCCGCCTAATACTCCTAATTTTATTTTTTTACCCATAATTTTTTAATCTTTTGCCTGGTTATATTTCAATATCTTTTTTCGCGATATCTTCATTTTTGAAGAAAATAGCAAATAATATCATTACTACAAAAGCAAAACCGGCCGGAACTATCCATATTTGTTGCCAGTCGTGAGTGCCATCTGCATTTAAATAAAGGTCACTAATCTGTCCTGCTACCCAGAAACCAATTAACATTCCTACACCATAAGTGGCTAGAGTAATTAAGCCCTGGGCAGCACTTTTAATTTTTGGTCCCGCTTTAGAATCGGTATAGATCTGCCCCGAAACAAAGAAAAAGTCATAACAAATTCCGTGAAGTGCAATTCCCAGAATTAGCATATATACTAATTCGCCGGCATTGCCATACGCGAATAGCAAATAACGAAGTACCCAGGCAAGCATACCTGCCAGTAAAGTTATTTTAAAACCAAATTTCTTAAAAAAGAAAGGTAATAATAAGAGGAATAATGCTTCAGAAATTTGCCCTATAGACATCATAAAAGTTGGATCTTCCATCCCTACTTCTGATAGGAAAGGATTGGCGTTCTGATAATAAAAAGCCAGTGGGATACAAATTAGTACCGATGAAATAAAGAAGATTAAAAAATTTCTTCCCCTAAGAAGTGCTAAAGCTTCAAGCCCGAGTATATCAGATAAGGTTACTTTTTCTCCTTTACTGCTTGGTGGTGTTTTGGGTAAAGTAAAACTGAATAAACCCAGGGCTGCAGAGGCAATCGCAGCCATTAAAAAGGTATATTTGAGCATTCCTTCTTCTCGCGCCATAGCTGAATCCCAACCGAAAACCAGGCTAATTACCACTCCAGAAACAATCCATCCCAGTGTTCCAAAAACCCTGATGCTGGAAAATTGTTTAGAAGGGTCTGTCATTTGGTAAAATGAAATTGAATTAACCAGAGCCAGAGTGGGCATATAAAGAATCATATAGCCTAAAACATAAGGATAAAAATTAGTAAAATCTTCAGATTGAAACATCATATATAGCAAAACCGCTCCTGCAAGATGAAGAAATCCTAAAATGCGTTCGGCATTAAAAAAGCGGTCAGCAATGAGACCAATAATAAAGGGAGCGATAATTGCTCCCCAGGATTGTGTTGAAAAGGCCATCCCGGTTTGGGCACCGGTAGCACTTAAATTTTGTCCTAAAAATGTTCCTAAAGTTACAAACCATCCGCCCCAAATAAAGAATTCGAGAAACATCATGGTTGATAGTTGAAATCTGGTTAAACTTTTCATTATCTATTGTAGCTTCTCTTAGTTATTATTAGTGTTTAACTCGCTGCCAACTTCAATTAAAAGTTCCTTGGTAGCTTGAATACCTTCTTCTGCCGATAAATCTTCACCTTCATATTCTACACCTACAAAACCGGTATAACCCGCATCCTGAACAATTTTAAGGATTCTTTCGTAATCAAGCTTGGTTTCTTTTCCTTCTTCGTTAAAAGCATAAGATTTTGCGCTTACGGCCTTGGCGTAAGGCATCATTTCTTTTATTCCCTGATATTTCGGGTATTCTTCTATACACTCTGCTTCCCAACGTTCCCCGCCTTCTCTTTTTAGGCAGAAATTACCGAAGTCTGGTAATGTTCCGCAATTTTCCATATTTACATCCTCAATAACTTCTACCAGTAATTCAGCGTTAGAAGAAAGGTAACCATGATTTTCTACAAGAACATTTACATTTTTTTCAGCTGCATATTCACTAAGAGCTTTTAAACCTTTGGTTGACGAAGTTTTCCATTCTTCCGGCTCTTCACTTCCAAAAAGATTTACGCGTATAGAATGAGCTCCGAGAAAACTGGCGGCATCTACCCATTTTTTATGATTTTCAACTGCTTCTTCACGTTCAGCTTTGACCGGACTGGCTAATTCGCCTTCCCCATCTACCATTATTAAAACATTCTTTACGTTAAATTCTTCACTTTTAGCTTTTAAAGTATCCAAAACTTTCTGCATTGCTTCTTCCGGGTTTTCTGCTTCTTTAATTTGTTCAGCATAAAAAGCGCTAACATATTCAATACCTTCAAAACCCAATTCGTTTGCCTTTTCAGCAAAATCCATAGGATCTAAATCACCTGCAAAAATTGGTTTATTAAGAGACCATTGTGCCAGGGAAAGTTTAAAAAATGGTTCCGCATTTTCTTTGGTTTTAGCTTCAGAGGTTTGAGTATTTTCTTTTTCTGAATTTTGGTCTTTACAGGAATAAATTCCAAGGGATAAGAAAAGGATAAGTGAAAGCGAGAAAATTTTAAGTGGTATTATTTTCATAAGGTGAATTTGAAAGTTACTAGAATGAGGTTTATTATTTTTTGAATCTTAAAAGTATACTTTTTTTTAAAGAAGCAAAATTATAACCTTAAATTTATATATTTGGATGTATTCCTTTAATAAAATTATCAAATAAGTATAAGAGAGTGAGTAAATATTATGAAAATGACACTTATGATGCAATAGTCGTAGGTACAGGAATTAGCGGTGGTTGGGCCGCAAAAGAGCTTAGTGAGAAAGGATTTAAAACACTGGTTCTAGAACGTGGGCGTATGGTAAAACATATTGAAGATTATCCTACTATGAACGATGATCCCTGGGATTATAAGTTTAAAGGGCAATTAACGCGTGAAGAGGAAAAACGTCAGCAAAAGCAATCCCGTACAGGATATACTACGAATAAATCAAGTGCGCATTGGTTTGTTGATGATGTTAAACACCCTTATAATGAAACTAAAAGATTTGATTGGATGCGTGGTTATCACGTAGGCGGAAGATCAATTATGTGGGGAAGGCATAGTTACCGATTAAGTGATCTTGATTTCGCTGCAAACAAAAATGATGGTCACGGTGTAGATTGGCCAATTCGTTATAAAGATATTGCTCCCTGGTATGATTATGTAGAATCTTTTATTGGAGTTAGTGGTGAGAATCTTGGCTTGAGTCAGTTACCTGATGGAAAGTTTCTACCGCATATGCCTTTAAATTGCGTGGAAGATCATCTTAAAAAAAGCATGTCTGAAAACTTTACAGATGGGCGAGTGCTAACTGCTGGACGAGTTGCTCACATCACCGGCGATAAAGAATTCGAAGGTCGCTCTAACTGTCAGTATAGAAATAGGTGTATTCGCGGTTGTCCTTATGGAGCTTATTTTAGTAGTAATTCTTCCACTTTGCCTGCAGCCGAACGTACAGGTAATATGACTTTAAGACCAAATTCTGTAGTTCACGAAGTAGTTTACGATCCTGAAACCAAATTAGCTACCGGTGTAAAAATAATTGATGCGGAAACTAAAGAGGAAATAGAATTTAAAGCAAATGTAATTTTCCTTTGTGCTTCTGCCATTGCTTCTACAAGTATCCTTATGCAATCAAAATCTGATAGATTTGAAAATGGAATGGGCAACGATAGTGGGGAATTGGGACATAATGTAATGGACCATCACTTTCGTGCCGGAGCTTCGGCTAAGTACGATGGCTTTGAGGATAAATATTATAAAGGTCGAAAACCAAACGGAATTTATTTGCCTCGATTTAGAAACTTAAAAGATGGCGATAATCTTGACTTTAAACGTGGGTATGGTTAC
>DATFJA010000077.1:0-5426 GCA_035269545.1 Salegentibacter sp. | reverse complement strand
GCCAATAAGGCCATTAAAAAGGACGAAGATCTCGTAAAATCTGTGGACCGATTACGATAAGCCTATAATCTTAGTAGTATTAGTGCGTGAAAACCCGAAGTGAAAGCTTCGGGTTTTTTAGTTTTTACAAATACGGTTACTCCCATGGTTATGTATTAGCGAACATACTGTAATGAATGAGGTTGTCTGAAAAGTCTAGCTTCGTCAAGCTGAACTTGTTTCAGCTTCTAATATGAAATAAATTCTGATCTTGTTAGATCCTGAAATAAATTCAGGATGACATGTTTAAAACTTTTTATACAGCTCTTTTGTTCCTGATAAAAATTTACTGCAAATTATTCATCGAGACTCTACACTAACTCTTAAGTTCTATCACTTCCAGATCCTTGATTTCTGCAGCATCAATTTTAAATCTAAGCATGGTGCGCTTCTTATGAAATCCCTGTTTACCCGCTGCTCCCGGGTTCATATGCAGCAATCCCAAGTTTTTATCGTTCATAACTTTTAAAATATGGGAATGCCCGCTAATAAATAGCTTGGGCGGATTTCTTTTAATTTCTTCCCTAATCGCGGGGGAATATTTGCCCGGGTAACCGCCAATATGCGTAATCCAAACATCTACGCCTTCACAATTGAAGCGTTGGTGGAGTGGAAACTCCTTTCTTATTTCTGTATCATCAATATTGCCATAAACTGCCCTTAAGGGTTTTACTTTTTTTAATTCATCGGTAATGTCGGTAATACCAATATCGCCGGCGTGCCATATTTCGTCGGCTTCCGTTGCATAATGTAGAATTCTTTCGTCAATATGACTGTGGGTGTCGCTTAACAGCAATATTTTTTTCAAATCGGGATTGTTTTTGTTTATAGAATCATTTTGAAACCGATGCCTTCAAAGGATTTAAGCTTCTAATAAATGCCTTATCTTTGCAGTTCGCAAATATAAAAATAAAGAACTCGGTTGAGGTATTTTTTAGAACTGGCATATTTTGGAAAGGCTTATCATGGTTGGCAAAATCAGCCAAACGCGATTTCGGTTCAGGAAGAAATAGAACGGGCACTTTCGGTTGTTTTTCAACAAAAAATGGCAATTGTTGGCGCGGGAAGAACAGACGCCGGCGTGCATGCCAAACAGATCTTTGCGCATTTTGAAACCAATAACGAACTTGAAAAAGAAGCATTTCAGTTTAAAATGAATTCCTTGCTTCCAGCAGACATAGCTTTACGGGATTTCTTTAAAGTGAAACCTGGTGCACATGCTCGTTTTGATGCTTTAAGCCGTAGTTATGAATATCATATCGTTCAGCATAAAGATCCTTTTTTAGAAGATAGAAGTTTTTTTTTGAAGAATAAGCTTGATGTTGGAAAAATGAATGAGGCCGCAGAAATCTTAAAGGATTATACTAATTTTAAGTGTTTTTCAAAGTCTAAAACCGATGTAAAAACCTATAATTGCAAGATTACTGAGGCGGTTTGGAAAAATGAAAACGGAGTGTTGGTTTTTCATATTTCAGCCGACAGATTTTTAAGAAATATGGTGCGTGCAATTGTGGGAACTTTACTGGAAATTGGTTTGGGGAAGCAGCCTATTGAAAATATGCACGAGGTTATAAGAAGTAAAGACAGGAGTAAGGCAGGAACTTCGGTACCGGCAAAAGGATTATACCTTACCAGGGTTACTTATCCGGAAATAGCAATAAAATAAATGGCATCTAATACAGGTAACGCATTCGATTTTAATTTATTTAAGCGCTTGCTTAGATATACCAATCCATACAAAGTAACTTTTTATTTTGTAGCAGTTGCTGCTATTTTGCTTTCATTCTTCGCTGTTTTAAGACCGTATTTATTAAAGGTTACCGTAGACGATGCAATTACCCCGCAGAACTATGATAACCTGGTTTTTTATGTAGGTTTAATGGCCGGAGTTTTAGTACTGGAAGTTATTTTTCAATTTCTATTTGTGTATTTCGCCAATTGGTTAGGACAGGAAGTGGTGCGAGACCTTCGTGTAAACCTTTTTAAGCATATGCTCAATTTTAAAATGACTTATTTTGATAAGTCGGCAGTTGGGCGTTTGGTAACCCGCGCGGTAAGCGATATTGAAACTATTGCCAGTATTTTTAGCCAGGGGCTTTTTATGATCATCAGTGATATTTTAAAAATGCTGGTAGTAATAGGTTTTATGTTTTACCAGAGCTGGCAGTTAACTTTGTTGGTCTTAACTGTGCTTCCGTTAATTATGTACGCTACGCGTATTTTTCAGAAGAAAATGAAAGTTGCTTTTGAAGAAGTGCGAACACAGGTTGCCGATCTAAATACCTTTGTGCAGGAGCGTATTACAGGAATGAAGATCGTGCAACTTTTTACCCGCGAGAAAGAAGAATACAAGAATTTTAAAGAGATTAATGACAAGCACCGAAACGCCTGGGTGAAAACAGTTTGGTATAACTCGATTTTCTTTCCAATTGCCGAAATGGCGACTTCTATTACCATTGGTTTAATTGTATGGTTTGGTGGTTTACGAGCGGTGGCAGACGATGGCATAACCCTGGGTGTGATAATCGCTTTTATTGAATTATCACAGCTGCTTTTTAGACCGCTTCGCCAGATTGCCGATAAGTTCAATACTTTGCAAATGGGTATGGTTGCGGCAAATCGTGTATTTGGAATTTTAGATACCGATTCCTCTATTAGTAACCAGGGTAAAATTGAAGTGAGTGATTTGAAAGGCGATATAGAATTCAAAAACGTGCGCTTTAGTTATACCGATGATGAAGAAGTGCTGAAAGGTGTTTCTTTTAAAGCAAATGCCGGCGAAACTATTGCTATTGTTGGAGCAACCGGCGCCGGGAAATCTACAGTAATCAATTTGCTGAACCGCTTTTATGAAATAGATAGCGGTCAAATTCTTGTAGATGGGATTGATATTAAAGATATTACCCTTGAATCTTTACGATCTGAAATTGCGGTGGTGCTGCAAAATGTTTTTCTATTTGCCGATACTATCCTGACCAATATAAACCTTAGTAATCCAGATATTACAGAAGAGGAGGTGATTGATGCAGCCAGGCAAATAGGTGTTCACGATTTCATCAATACCTTGCCAAATGCTTATCAATACAACGTAAAAGAGCGCGGAGCAATGTTATCTTCAGGCCAGCGCCAGCTTATTTCCTTCTTACGGGCTTATATGAGTAACCCAAGCATCTTGATTTTAGACGAAGCTACTTCTTCGGTAGATACTTATAGCGAATTGCTTATCCAGGAAGCGACAGATAAGATCACAAAAGGAAGAACTTCTATTGTGATAGCCCATAGGCTCGCTACCATCAAAAAAGCCGATAAAATTATGGTGATGGATGCCGGCGAAATCGTAGAAATAGGAACTCATACAGAGCTGCTTAAGAAGAAAGAAGGTTACTATAAAAATCTTTACGAAGTTCAGTTTATGGCTGAAGAGTCTTTAGGATAAAAAATCATATCTTCCGTTTATACACCTATATTTTTTTAGCTGCCAGTTTTAGATAATGGCTTTATTTTCTGCATCTTTTTGCCAATGAAAATGAGCCAAAACTGATGCTTGTAATAATCCCTGATTTAATTTGTTTCTACCATTAGACTCCAACATAAGTTAGCGTATTTTTGATTGGGAAAATATGGATTTTATCTCTGCTAAGAAACTTCCAAGTCTTCGCCTCGGGGATTCTTTTTTCCAAATTCTACGGAGAATAGCCTTTTCAAGACTTGAGATTTACTCGATAATCGAGATTAAATGCTCCGAGGCTTGACTCCAAATCAAATTGTATTTTCCAATTATAATGCTTCGTGAGCTTGCTCTTAAGTAGTTTACTACTAAATTAAAAGATTTGTAAGTTCTACTGAACCAGAGAACGAACTACTAAGGAGCAAAAATGCTTAAGCTAAATCTTCTTTTAATTTTTTCTGCAATTCGTCGTTGCTTTCAAACATTATAAATTCCCCGTCTCTAACATAAGAAATCTGCCCGGTTTCTTCACTAACTACCAGGGCAAGCGCATCGGTTTTTTCAGTAATTCCAACTGCGGCACGGTGACGTAACCCAAATCTTAGCGGAATAGACCTGTCGTTAGAAACCGGTAGAATTACCCTTGTAGCCGTAATCTTATTGTCTTCTATCACCATCGCACCATCGTGAAGTGGTGAATTCTTGTAGAAAATAGATTCTATAATAGGTTGATTGAGTTCAATATTCATATCGTCCCCGGAATTTTTCACAAAATCGAGATTGGTATTTTTTTGAATAACAATTAAGGCGCCAGTATAGCTTTGGCCCATCGCTTCACAAGCCGAGATGATATCTTCTACATTTGTACTGGTCTCTAAATCCCCTTTCAAAAATTTCAACTGTGAGAAGAATTTTCCCTTCTGGGTAAATTTCGTAGAACCTATCATCAAGAGGAATTTTCTTATCTCTTGCTGAAAAACAACGATTAGTGCAAACATTCCCACACCTATGAACTCACCAAGAACGCTGCTGAGAAGCTCCATTTGAAGGAGATCGGTGAGGCTTCCCATAAGATAAATGATCACGATCCCGATAAAGATATTTACTGCAACTGTTCCCTTTACTAACTTATATAAATAATACAGAAGTAAGGCTACAAATACAATGTCCAGAACATCGAGAAAGCGAAGATTAATTATATCCAAACTAGTGGGGTTTTTTGTAAAAATAGAAAATATGCGGTTACTTATTAAGTTCTGCAAATAATTTAGTGCATTCTACCGCTTCTTTTACATCGTGCACTCTTAATATGTTTGCTCCTTTGGTTAAGGCTATGGTGTTTAAAAAGGTAGTTCCGTTTAAAGCTTCTGCAGCCGATGTTTTTAAAGTTTTGTAGATCAGGGATTTTCGTGAAAGTCCGGCTAATAAAGGTAATTCTAAAGTTTTAAAGAGTTCCATTTTGGAAAGCAGTTCGAAATTCTGATGAATATTTTTAGCAAAACCAAAGCCTGGATCTACAATAAGATCATTTATTCCTAAAGCTCTTGCCACACTTATTTTTTCTGAAAAATAGAATAAAATATCCTGCAAAAGATCATCATATTGGTTGAGGTCTTTCATAGTTTGTGGTGTGCCGTGCATGTGCATCATAATATAAGGCACCTGGTGTTTTGCCACGATTTTCATCATTTCAGGATCTAAATTCCCGGCAGAGATATCGTTAATTATTGCTGCGCCTGCTTCAATACTTTGTTCGGCTACATTTGAGCGAAAGGTATCTACAGAAATTAATGTTTCCGGGAAATGTTTTAGAATATTTTCAAGTGCTGGCAGCACACGTTTCAACTCTTCGGTTTCTTCAACATTAGCAGCGCCGGGTTGCGAGCTGTATCCACCAACATCAATAAAATCGGCGCCATCTTTCAGCATTTTTTCTGCC
>DATFJA010000076.1:0-16597 GCA_035269545.1 Salegentibacter sp. | reverse complement strand
TAATAAGGATTGGAATTAAGCGCGTCGTTATACACCTCATCATTATCTCTAATCCTGTAATTATTAGAAATCTCAAAAGCTTTTTTCTTTTCAGTAGTTGTAGGTAAAGGCGCGCCAATATCTACGGTGCGTTTTTTCATATTGCGCTGCTGCTCGAGAATTCCAACCATATCTACCGTAGTACGTTTGTTTTCATCTACATTTAGAAAATCTCCACTGGGGAGATCAAAACTTCCTTTAAAAAATTGCTGGCCAAAACTAAGGTCGCTCCAGGCAGGTTCTATACTGTAATTGCTAATTTCAAAATCAGCCATATCCCAATATTCCTGGGCAGAAGCAGGAGTTATGCTAAACAAAAATAAGCTTATTAAAAGGAGACGAAATTTCATTATCAGGGCTTTTGTTTTTAATATAGCAAAAACAATGCAAATCTATTTACAGTACAAAGATATTAAGATAAATTGAAAAGCTTATTTTTGAGTAAAATAAAGACTTATGAGTGAAATTAACTGGAAAATTGCAAAAGAATACGAAGATATAACTTATAAAAAATCTGAAGGTGTAGCGCGAATTGCCTTTAATCGACCAGATGTTCGGAATGCGTTTAGACCTAAAACAACTTCAGAACTTCTGGATGCATTTCACGATGCTCATGAAGACACTTCAATTGGTTGCGTTTTACTTTCTGCAGAAGGTCCTTCTACTAAGGACGGGAAATGGGCATTTTGTAGCGGTGGCGATCAAAAAGCTCGAGGTCGACAGGGCTATGTTGGTGAAGATGGTTACCATAGACTAAATATTTTAGAAGTTCAGCGGTTAATTCGATTTATGCCAAAGGCCGTAATTTGTGTAGTGCCAGGCTGGGCTGTAGGCGGTGGCCATAGTTTACACGTTGTTTGTGACCTTACACTTGCCAGTAAAGAAAATGCTATTTTTAAGCAAACAGATGCGGATGTGACCAGTTTTGATGCGGGTTATGGCTCAGCTTATTTAGCGAAAATGGTAGGCCAGAAGAAAGCCAGGGAAATCTTTTTCCTTGGAAGAAACTATTCGGCGCAGGAAGCTTACGAAATGGGAATGGTGAACGCTGTGATTCCTCATGATGAGTTGGAAGATACTGCTTATGAATGGGCGCAGGAAATTATGGCTAAATCACCAACTTCTATAAAAATGCTGAAATACGCGATGAATATGACTGATGACGGAATGGTTGGCCAGCAGGTTTTTGCCGGCGAAGTTACCCGCCTCGCCTATATGACAGATGAAGCCAAAGAAGGCCGTGATGCCTTTCTGGAAAAGAGAAAACCAAATTTTAATAAAAAATGGATCCCATAGACGAAGATTTTAGTAATGAACAACTTGATCTAGCAACTTTACCTCAATATGAGTCGGTAGCTTTTTCTTCCGTTTCGTCTAGATATCTTATAAAAATGAATATTCAGACGGGCATTTTAATGCTCGTCTTGTTTATTATGCTTGGAGTTTTGTGGTTTTTTCAATTAAATCAATTACAAACAGGTATTATTTTAGGTATTATTTCAATGGCTTTTATATTTAGATTCTGGAATAATTATAAACTGCTTCAGAGCTTAGGCTACGCCTTAAGGGATAAAGATGTGATCTACAAACGTGGTTTTATCTTCAACAAATCAACCATAATTCCATTTAATAGAGTACAACACGCTTCAATTTCACGAGGTATTTGGGATAAGATTTTAGGAATTTCCAGTCTGAACATTTTTACCGCAGGCGGAAGTGGGAGTGATATTACTATTCCCGCTCTAGATCCGGAAATGGCAGTAAGGTTAAAAGAGACCATTGCGGTTAAGATCTCTAAAGATGAATACTGAAGCATACAACACCGCTCAACGTCAATCTATAGCCGGAATTCTACTCATCTTTATTTCCAGCCTATATAAACTGGTTAAGATATTCTGGGCGATGGGTGCTTACTTATTATTGAGCGGCCCCAGCAAAACTACTTTAATTTATACAGCCGTAGGCTTGGTGATAGTGACGGGATTAACATTAATTTACAGTTATGTCTATTACCTCAAATTCCTTTTTTATATTGATTATGAGCGTGAGGAATTCGTATTGGAAAAAGGAATTTTTTCTACTGAAAATTCAGCAATTCCTTTTGACAAGATTCAGCAGGTTTATTTTAAACGTTCTATCCTTCAGCGGGTGATTAATGTCTATAGTCTCGTTATAGATACTGCCGGAAGTAATCAAAAGGAAGTAGAAATAAAAGCTATCTCAGAAAATGATGCCAACAGACTTTCAGAAATTCTTTTAAAAGCTAAATCTGAAAAAGTTGAAGAAAATCAAATAGAAGAAGAAAGGGTAGAGGCCGAAGATCCTGAAGTTTGGACGCATAAAGTTGATATTCTTACGCTGCTTAAAATTGGAATAAGTACAAATTACCTGCGCGGTTTATCCCTTGTTTTTGCGTTCGTAGTAAGTATTTATAACAGAATAAATACTTATTTTAAAGACAGGATTGAGGATGTTGAAGTTTATTTTAGTCAATTCTCGGGGGTGCTGCAGTCAATTGGATATTTAGTGTCACTTTTTGTAGTGCTTCTATTGCTAAGTATTACTATTACCATTATTGAAGTTTTTATAAAGTATTACGGCTTAAAAATTCAGCAGACTAAAGATAAACTGGAAGTAGAGATGGGTTTAAAGACCAATACGAAGGTTTCGCTTCAACCCAGAAGGCTTCAGTTAATGCGAATTAGTACGAATCCGGTTCAGAAGCGCTTTAATCTATATGAAGCTCAAATTTCCTTATCCAGCAGCGAAAATGAACTGCAGAAAAACAAAATTAAGATTCCCGGCTTAGGAAAGGAAATTGTAAAAAAGATAAAGTTTTTTCTATACAGCAATTCTTCAGCATCTCAATTTAAAACCACCTTTAAACCGGATAAATTATTACTCTTCCGCAAAATTTCACTGGCAATGGTCCCGGCACTAATTTTTCTGGTTCTGTGGTATTTTACAGCTTTAGTAAACTTACAAATTTGGGCGGTTCTAGTTTTAGCTGGGTTGTATATTTTTGCCGCAATAGCATTACAAATATTCTCTTTTAAGGCTCGAAAACTAATATTTACAGAAGATTTTTTACAAAAGAAAAAAGGCTTTTGGAATAAAACGGAAGAAACCCTTGAGTTATTTAAAATACAATCTATAAGTGTGAAGCAACCAATTTGGTACCGCAGGAAAAATTTGGTGAATATAGTTTTTCATACCGCGGGAGGTGATCTTAAGTTTTACGCGGTTAGTAATGATATTTTGCGGTATATAAATTATGTCTTGTATAAAGCTGAAGTTAGTAAGGGTAATTGGATGTAGGAATGCTCAAATAATTTAAGGTTAAAAAGAAATATTGCAAAACTAAATAATGAAGAGACTATATCAATTCTCTATGGTATTACTATTAATAATTTCGGCCAGTTGTCATTCTTCAAGTAAGGAAAATAAAAATTTGAGATTACTGGAAAATTCCGATGAAATTTCATCTTTAGCGGAGTTAATAAATCTTCCTGAATTCAAAAACAAGATACTATATATTAATCAATATAGTTTTTATTGTAAGCATTCGTTAGATGAATTTGCCCATCTTAAAAAGCTTCAAAAGTATCTTCAAACTTCAAAGTTAAAAAATGATATAGTTTATATTCATCTTAGTACTCCAAAGTGGGGTTTTGAACCTTTGTGGAAATTGAATGTGGACAAGTATAAGCCTTCTGGTTATCATTTTCTGATGAATGAGAAGTTTTATAATGATTTTTGGTCTTATTTCCCTGAATCAAAAAGAGAAACTCCCTTTTTTGTTGAAGTCACAAAAGATGGGAAGATATCTAAAATAAATAGACCGAGCACTGTCCTAACAGATAAGGCATTAAATGAATTTAATCTTAAAACATTTAATTTTATTAGAACGAACTTAGATTCCATTCTCGCAAAACATCCTAAAAATTCTGATTTTTTATTTAGATTCGACCAATCATCAAAACCAAAGATTAGATTTTTTACTTATTATAAGAATAGAACGGGAAACTCAGAGGAAGTTAAGGTTTGGGAAGGTTTAAGGAGTTATGTGGTAAATTCTTTTGATTCAATTTCTAATAACACTAACATATCTAAGTATTCATTTGCCATTCCGCTTAAAGCTGGAATTTTAGATTCTATTACATCAATAGGTATAAAATAAAACTCTATCGAAACTATTGAGCCGTCATCCTGAATTTATTTCAGGATCTATTATGTGAGAAAATCAAGAAATAAAAAATCCCCAATCTAAAGTTAGATCGGGGATTTATATTTTAAATTAAATAAGATTTATCTTATCGCTGGATATTCCTCAGGATTAACTTCGTTAAAAATCGAGTAAACCTTTTCAAAAATATCTTCTGCCGAAGGTTTGCTAAAGTAATCCCCATCGGTTCCGTAAGCGGGACGGTGTTCCTTAGCAGTAAGTGTTTGTGGCTTACTGTCCAGGTATCTCCAGGCGTTTTGTTCGTTTAATACCTTATCCAGAATAAATGCAGAAGCTCCTCCCGGAACGTCCTCATCAATAACCAGGAGTCGGTTGGTTTTCTCTACACTTTTTACAATATCGTGATCCAGATCAAATGGAAGTAAAGATTGTACATCAATTACTTCAGCATTAATGCCGAATTCACTTAATTCCTCTGCGGTTTGAGCTACAATTCTTAAAGTAGAACCATAAGAAATCAAGGTGATATCGCTTCCTTTCCGTACTGCTTCAACTTTTCCAATTGGCGTTCTAAGTTCAGGTAGGTTACTTGGTTTTTTCTCCTTTAAACGATATCCATTTAAGCATTCTACTAATAATGCCGGGGTATCCTGTTCTAATAAAGTATTATAAAATCCTGCAGCTTTGGTCATGTTTCTAGGAACAAGCACATACATACCGCGTACAAGATTTAAGATTCCGCCCATTTGGGAACCACTATGCCAAATTCCTTCTAAACGGTGTCCACGGGTTCTTATGATTAGTGGCGCTTTTTGTTTTCCTTTAGTTCTATACTGAAGGGTAGCAAGATCATCACTCATTCCCTGTAAAGCGTACATCACGTAATCAAGGTACTGAATCTCGGCAATAGGCCTTAGTCCTCTCATTGCCATTCCAATTCCCTGGCCAAGAATAGTGGCTTCGCGAATACCAACATCGGCAACACGTAGTTTGCCGTATTTATCCTGAAGTCCTTCCAATCCCTGATTTACATCGCCAATTTCACCGGCATCTTCTCCAAAAATTAAGGTTTCAGGTTTATTTCCGAATATTTGATCGAAATTATCACGTAAAATGATCCTTCCATCTACTTCAGCCGAATCTTCATTGTATTCTGGTAAAACTTCGGCTTCCAGACCATTAGATTCTAAATGTAAATGGCTGTTATAATCATCGGCCATAGCTTGATCAAAATCCTTTAGCCAGTCAATAAGCTTAGATTTTTCTTCAGAGTCTTCTTTTCTAATCGCTCTCAAAGCTTTTCTTGCGGTAATTGCAAGGTCTTTTTTAAGAGGTTCTTTATTTCCGTTCAAATCCTTAGCCAATTTCACCACCTCTTCTTTTTCCTCGGTGTTCTTAGCTAATTTTGAGAGTACAGAAAGTAGTTCTTTTTGTTTTGCTTTGGTAGGTTGCAGATAATTATTCCAGGCAGTTTTTTTGCCTTCTCTAACTTCGCGTTTTATTTCTTTTTCAAGGTCCTCTAGTTCCTCTTGTGTACTAATATTGTTCTCAAGGATCCATTCTCTAAATTTCACATTACAATCGTACTCACGCTCCCAGGACAAACGTTCTTCATCCTTGTAGCGTTCATGCGATCCAGAGGTGGAATGTCCTTGTGGCTGTGTGAGTTCTACCACGTGAATAAGAACCGGGCAGTGTTCTTTTCTTGCTATTTTTTCAGCTTTTTCATAAGCTTCAATCAGGGCTACATAATCCCATCCATTAACTACAATTATTTCGTAGCCTTTATTTTCTTCATCTCTCTGGAAACCTTTTACGATCTCAGAAATACTTTCTTTAGTAGTTTGATGTTTGGCGTGCACCGAAATACCGTATTCATCGTCCCATACACTTAACACCATAGGTACTTGCAAAACACCTGCGGCATTAAGGGTTTCCCAGAAATGACCTTCACTTGTACTGGCGTTTCCAATGGTTCCCCAGGCAATCTCATTTCCTTCCTCTGAAAATTTTTCAGAAGAAATTCCTTCTACATTTCTATATATTTTTGAAGCCTGTGCAAGGCCTAGCAGTCTTGGCATTTGGCCAGCGGTAGGGGAGATATCTGAACTGGAGTTTTTTTGCTCCATCAGGTTTCTCCAGCTGCCATCTTCATTAAGACTGTGAGTGGTAAAGTGACCTCCCATTTGTCTTCCGCCAGACATTGGTTCATTTTCCAGGTTGGAATCGGCATATAAACCAGCAAAGAAATGTTCTATGCTAAACTGGTTAATGGCCATCATGAAAGTTTGATCACGGTAATAACCAGATCTAAAATCACCATTCTTAAAGGCTTTAGCCATTGCGAGCTGTGGCACTTCTTTTCCATCCCCGAATATTCCGAATTTAGCTTTTCCGGTAAGCACTTCGCGTCTTCCTAAAAGGCTACATTCCCGGCTGGTAACGGCTATTTTGTAGTCTGCCATTACCTGGTCCTTGAAATCCTCAAATGAAATTGAATCTTTAGTTTGTGTTTCGCTTTGCATGAACGTTGTTTTGAATAAAAACAAATGTAACGAAAACTTAGATTATACACAATTCATTAAAATCAAAATATTTTGAGAAAAGTGTAATTTAAATTGTTTTTATTGTATTTAATAAATCAAAACAACCAAAATAATAAGAAAAACTAATTTTTATGTAATTCGGGTGAGGAATGCTAATAATTAGTTGGACAATTTAAAAATTTGTTAATACCAGCGGCGGGTAAAAAGCCTGATTAATGTACTTAGATCTAAGGAAACGATAAATCTTATTTTTTGGTCATAATTTTCCTGTGCTATTTCCCAACCTAAATTGGAATATACGGGAAAGAACAACTCAAAATAATCGTCTACGAGGCTTAATCTAATTCCAGAATCATATAAGAATTGCGCATTGTCATGTTTGTTTTTTACCAAACCTACATCGCCATATACAAAAATCCATTTATAAAGGTTGGTACTTGCATTCACGGTAGATAACCATTGGTTAGCAAATTCAGGTTGTAGTTGCGATTTGAATCCCCCTTCAGCAACAATAATTTGTTGACTGAATAAACCAGATCCCTGGCTTCTTCCGTAATAATTATAATCAAATAAATAATCTGTAGGACGATCTAATGCAAAACTAAAATAATCTGTTTTCATTTTGTCACTGTACAGAAAAGTACCTGCAAAAAAGCGTAGATTGATTTGACGATTATTTTTAAATAACTTTCTATACTCCAGGCTCAGGGATATTTTACTAAACTTTTCTGCTAATTGAAAATCAAAAGCTGCGGAATAGTAATCTACTAAATGCGGTTTGCTATAGAGGTAATTGATATTAAACACATTATAATTTGGCTGTTCTAAATCTCGGGTTGGATCAATATCCCGCCTAACGTTTACGTTTCGAATTAATAGATTTTGACGCTCGTTATCGCGTAAGTATTTATTTCGGAAAGAAAAGTTTATAAAAGGGGTGTATTTTTCGTAAAATAAATCGTAGCCGTACGAATATCGAGTTCCTCCAATTCCGTAGGTAATAGCATAGAGTTCTTCATTTCGGAATTGATGCCTGTTTGTGACGGAAGCAGAGCCAACTATCGTTTCGCTAGTAAAACCATATTTGGGCGAAATACTAAAATTTAAATTTCTGGAAAGTACTGTTTTATTATACAATTTAGGCCCAATAGAAATACCATCATATAAGTTGTAATTAAATTCGGGCATAAAGAATAGTTGGGAGTATCGAGGGTCTTCAATATCCTGGAATAACCTGAACTGTAGAGGCTTGTTAAAGAATTTGGTTACTGCTTTATAATTATCTCTTTGATTAAACTCTGGTATTTTTTGTTCGTAGTTTAGCGCAAGTCTATCTACGCCTTGCCGGGCAATTTCTATAGTTTTTGTTTTATCTATATTTTCAACCCATTTTTTAAAAACTATTTCACCATCTTTCAATCCATAAAGCGAAATAGGAAAATTGTTTTTTCTTTTATTTCGAATGGTAACCAGAAGAGAATCTTTAGTCTTAAATAAATTTTCGATAGTAAAATCTATCTTTTTATTGGAGTCTATATAATTGTCAAAAAACCAGGAAAGATCTTTATGAGCATTCGTTTGTATAATTTGCTTAAAATCTTCAGCCGAAGTTGGCTGCATTTTATGCTGACTATAAAAGTCTTTAATTGCTTCTTTTACAATTCCATTACCAAGATAATCTTCAACATATTCCAGTCCTATCCCGGCTTTGTAAGAATTTGCGATGTTTTTATTGAATTTTATCAGTGAATCCTGGGCTAAACTTAATGGCTGGTCTAAGTTCATTCGGGCCATATTCATGTAAAGAAATTGATACTGATCATTAAACTCCAGATCTGCCGCGTGAAACCATCTTACACCTATAATATCGCTGAGATTCCCTATTAGTTTCATTTTAGGATAATACTCATTTACGTAATCCATCATCAAAGAAACCAGGATGCCATCATGCACCCATTTTTCTTTTCTGGGATTGATATGCAACGAATTTTCCAACAAGTAATTAGTAATAGTTTTAAATTGCTTAATGTCATATTGGAAACCATCGGGAAATGGGCGAATAAAATCTGGTAATTGATTTAAGCCATAGATAGGACTATTTAAATATTCGTCTCGGGTTACAAAAATTTTTCGATGGGGATATTCGCCTACTCTTTCCTGGTAAAATTTTAGGATTCTTTCCAGTAAAATTCTTTTTATTTCTGGCTGTAGTTCATCGTCCTCTACATTGGTAATAACTTCGTGATTATTGGTTGGTAATGATTCGAAAATAAATGAATTAGTAAGGTAAAGTTTACTATCTAATTGATCCTTCCCTGATAATCTTACCGTTTTAGCTCCATTACCAGTATGTACTCCTTTAAAGTTGAGCGCTGAACCTACATAATACTGGGGAGGAGTTGTAAGCTCTATTTGAACGTCATAAAGTGCATTGTATTGATCTCCCAAATCTTTATGGCTGTAAACCCTCCAATTACCGTCTTTGTAAACACCTGGAGTTATATACCAATACCTGAGCTTATAATTGTTCTCTGAATCTACCCCGAATCGTGTAAATTTATCTATGGGAATTTTAACGTGGTAATCAAGATTGATGGTAAAGCTCTGGCCGGGAAGTAGAGCCTGGGAGAGTTTTATTTTAATAAGATCCTGAGCTTTCTCTGGACGATCCCAAATTAAGATATCATTATCTGAATTTGTGATATTCTCAATATAGGTAGCACCTCGTTCTTGAGGTTTAGCAAATCTAAAACGTCTCGCGAACTCTTCGGCAAAACGTTTTGCCAATGGAGTATCTTTTGCGCTAAAAGCATTCGCCCAGTCATTGAGATAAATTTGGTTAAGAGTATCTTTACTGGAGTTGGTATAGACCAATTCCTGCTCTATAGTAATGATGTGAGTACTATCGTTTAAGTGGGCCTTTAAGGAGATGGAGTTTTGAGCAAAACTCCATCCAATTCCCACAAAAAAAAATAAATAAGACAGGTAAAACCTCAATGGGAATATATTTAACGTAATACAGATTTTGAGTTAAATATACTCAAAGTTTTTATCCCTCCTAAAGATTTGATTAAAAGTTAGGGCTAAGGTTATATTCTCCATAGAACTCGTTTAGAATTTCAATAACTTCATCTTCGGTATCTACTACCTGTACGAGGTCCATATCTGGCGCGCTAATATTTTGAAATCCGTCTAAAAGGGTTGTTTGCACCCAATCAACAAGTCCGCTCCAAAAATCTCTTCCTACCAGGATAATGGGGAATTTATCGATTTTATGGGTTTGAATAAGCGTAATTGCTTCAAATAGTTCATCTAAAGTTCCAAAGCCACCCGGCATAACCACAAAACCTTGAGAATATTTTACAAACATTACTTTTCTCACGAAGAAATAATCGAAATCCAGGCTTTTGTCGTTGTCTATATAAGGATTGTCATGTTGCTCAAAAGGTAAATCTATATTTAAACCTACAGAAGTTCCGCCGCCAAGATGTGCACCTTTATTACCGGCTTCCATAATTCCAGGGCCTCCACCGGTGATTACTCCATAACCGTTCTCCACGATCTTTTTGGAAATTTTTTCGGCCAGTTTGTAATATTTTTGATCTGGTTTAGTCCTTGCCGAACCAAATATTGAAACACAGGGGCCAATTTGACTTAGCTTTTCATAGCCATTTACAAATTCGCCCATTATTTTAAAGATTGCCCAGGAATCGTTTGTTTTTATTTCATTCCAGGCTTTATTCTGAAGGTTAGTCCTCATATTATTTATTAGTATTATTAGTGTAGTTCTTTTTTAAGGAATTCAGCAGTATAACTTTTCTTCGATTTTGCTACTTCCTCGGGAGTACCTTTAGCGATCACTTTTCCGCCATTTTTTCCGCCTTCGGGCCCAATATCGAAAATGTAATCGGCCATTTTTATAACATCCATATTATGTTCTATAATAAGGACGGTATTTCCTTTATTGGTCAACTCATTTAGAACATCCATTAAAACCCGAATGTCTTCAAAGTGTAAACCGGTAGTTGGTTCGTCTAATATATAAAAAGTATTGCCGGTATCGCGTTTTGAAAGCTCCGTAGCCAGTTTTATACGCTGTGCTTCTCCACCAGATAGCGTTGTACTTTGCTGTCCTAAAGTAATGTAGCCTAGACCTACATCTTTAATTGTTTTTAATTTTCTATAGATCTTCGGAATTGGCTCAAAAAAGGTGGTAGCCTCATTAATCGTCATTTCCAAAACATCGGCTATGGATTTTCCTTTGTATCTTATTTCCAAAGTTTCTCTATTGAAACGTTTTCCCTGACAAGTTTCGCATTCTACATATACATCGGGAAGGAAATTCATCTCTATCACTCTCAATCCACCACCTCTGCAGGTTTCACATCTTCCGCCTTTAACATTGAAACTAAATCTGCCGGGTTTGTATCCTCGAATTAGAGCTTCGGGAGTTTTTGCAAATAAACTCCTTATTTCTGAAAATACGCCGGTATAAGTAGCCGGGTTAGATCTTGGAGTTCTACCAATGGGCGTCTGATTAATATCTATCACCTTATCGGCATTATCCAGTCCCTTGATAGTTTTATAAGGTTTTGGTTCTTTTACCCCATTAAAATAATGTGCATTCATAATAGGGTAGAGGGTCTCATTTATTAAAGTAGACTTTCCACTTCCTGAAACGCCGGTAACCGCGATCATTTTACCTAAAGGAATTTTAATAGAAACATTTTTGAGGTTATTTCCGGTAGCTCCTTTAAGCTCAATATTTTTACCGTTTCCTTTTCTCCTTTCCTTCGGAATTTCAATTTCTTTCGTTCCGTTTAAATAGGAGGCAGTAAGGGTATCGTGTTCTTTTAATTCTGGAGGAGGCCCTTCGCTAATAATCTCTCCACCGTGCTTTCCTGCTCTCGGGCCAATATCTATAACATAATCGGCGCGCTCTATCATATCTTTATCGTGTTCAACCACAATAACAGAGTTACCAATATCACGCAGCGAAATCAAAGAATTGATTAGTTTTTCGTTGTCTCGCTGATGCAAGCCAATACTCGGTTCATCTAAAATATAAAGAACGCCAACCAGCTGTGAACCAATTTGAGTCGCCAGGCGAATTCTTTGTGCTTCACCACCAGAAAGCGATTTAGAACCACGGTTAAGCGAAAGATAGGTAAGCCCAACATCTACAAGGAAACCAATTCTTGTTCTTATTTCCTTAATAACTTCAGCAGCAATCTGGTTTTGTTTTTCGCTTAGTTTTTTCTCTAAACCAACAAACCATTTAGCCAAATCTTCAATATCCATTAAAGAAAGTTCGGCTATATTTTTGTCGTGAATTTTAAAATAGAGCGATTCTTTTTTAAGTCTTTTCCCTTCACAATCTGGACAATCAACCTTGTCCATATATTCTTTCGCCCAGCGCCTCAGGGAAGTGGAATCGTTATTATTAAAAGTGGTTTCAATAAATGTAGCCACACCTTCAAAATTGATCTTAAATTCCCGGTTTACTCCAAGGCTTTTAGATTCTTTAGTAAAGGTTTCTTTTCCGCCGTGCAGAATAAACTTCATTGCGGCTTCAGGAATTTTAGAAACAGGATCAGTCAATTTGAAATCCCATCTTTCTGCAATTAATTCCAGTTGAGAAAATACCCAGTTTTTCTTTTGAGGTCCGTGGGGCGCCAAAGCTCCATTTTTGATCGATTTTGAATAATCGGGAATAATTTTATCAATATTCACCTGGTATAATGTACCAATGCCATTACAGCTGGGGCAGGCTCCCTTTGGGGAGTTAAAGGAAAACGTATTAGGTTCTGGGTTTGGATAGGAAATCCCGGTAGTAGGACACATTAAGTTTCTACTAAAGTAACGCACCTTCTCGGTTTCCTGGTCTAAGATCATAAGCGTATCACTGCCGTGGTACATCGCAGTTTTTATGCTCTCGTCCAGGCGCTTTTGCGCATCGGTCTTATCGTCAATTTTTAACCTATCGATTACAATTTCAATATCGTGGGTCTTGTAACGGTCTAGTTTCATACCCTTTACCAGGTCACGAACTTCGCCATCTACACGCGCTTTCAGAAACCCCTGCTTGGCTATTTGTTCAAACAATTCACGATAATGCCCTTTTCTTGATTTGATTACCGGAGCCAAAACACTAACTTTTCTACCTTGAAAATCTTTCAAAATAAGATCTTTTATCTGGGTGTCGGTATAGCTAACCATTTTTTCACCGGTCTCATAACTATAAGCATCGCCGGCACGGGCAAAAAGAAGACGGAGAAAATCATAAATTTCGGTAATCGTGCCAACCGTACTTCGAGGATTTTTACTGGTGGTTTTTTGTTCTATCGCAATAACAGGGGAAAGGCCTTCAATTTTATCCACATCGGGACGTTCCAGACCACCTAAAAATTGCCGGGCATAAGCCGAAAAGGTTTCGATATAACGTCTTTGGCCTTCGGCATAAATAGTATCAAAAGCCAGGGAAGACTTTCCAGATCCTGAAAGACCGGTAATCACTACCAGTTTTTCTCTTGGAATATTAACATCTATATTTTTAAGATTATGGACGCGAGCCCCTAATACTTGAATATTTTCTTCGGTTTTAGGCATATTTTTTATCAAGGGGGCAAAGGTACTTAAAGTGTTGCTAACTAAAAAGAAAGGAAGATTCCGCGAGTGTTAATTATGGATTAAAGTTTCTGAAAGGCTGCAATAGGAATAGAAATTTACTTTTCTCAAAAGTAAACTCTCAAGAAATATTAATAGAATTTATCGCCATTAAAGTTACTTTGGTCGTTACTTTATACATCTGATTGTCAGTATAATATTACGATAATTTTTTGCGAGAACTAAGGTTATTCCCCTATATTTGAAATACCAGATCTCCATAATTTTAATTTTCCACCCCCCGGAAAAGTAAGACCAGCTTATTGGTTTATTTTTTATACCCCATATAATGCCCCTTTAATTTTTTGCTAGCTAAGTGAGATTTAAGCAATCTGATTTTTGGATCTGAATGTTTTTTTCTTTTCAACTGTCTTGGGACCCCACCTCAGGTTTTTACTAACCGGCTAATAGCCAAAAAAAATATAATATGATTACGGAAAAAAAGCAATTACTGCTTATAACAAGTAAGCAAAGTATGGTAGACTGTGTACAAGAAGGGGTAAGTATGCATTTTGAGTTAACCCAGGCTAATTCCTTACATACGGGTTTTAATATTGCTCTAAACCTATTACCCGATGTGATACTCTTAGATTACTCATCTTTTAGATCGGGTAAAAACTTTAAGAATATTGCCAATTTTAAATCTAATCATTTTCTAACTAAAGCCTGGCTTGTAGTGTATGCAGAGGGTAGATATAAGGCCGAAGCGGAAAGTAGATTTAGAAAAGTAGTAGATGAATTTTTATATTCTCCCACAATAGAAGCTCTTTGCGGTAGAATTATTAAGATGGTTTATCCTAATCGTTCTCTCTCCAATTTTTGGAAAGATGCTTTTATGGGTATGTTCAATCTTATTTCAAAACCTGTTCTATTGTTGGATCAAAATGAAATAATTGCAATGAACGATTCTTTTAAGCAAAGTTTTAGGGTGAAAAATAGAAAAGGTTTAAAACTCACTGATTTTGTTAAGTGCGAAAATGTGCAGAAAGTAAAAGATAGTTTAAGGAATTTTGCCCGAGGTAAGCATATCAAGGCAGCTACTAGTACGACATTGTTATTAAGAAATGATAAGTTGAGAAGTGCTCGTATCAATTTTTCTAAATTGAATAAGAATTTTGGTCACCAGTTTGTCATGTTTATAGACTTTGCTGAAAAAAATGAAGAAATTAATGGTAGGATAGGAACCTCTTCTGAAGAGGTGGAAGACTGCTTTAGACAGAATAGTCAATTAACAGAATTTAAATTTACCAATCGAGAGAAGGAGATAATTGAACTTCTAATAAAAGGATATAAGACAAAAGACATCTCTGAAGCTTTATTTATTTCTCCGAAGACAATAGAAAAACATCGCTCAAATATTATAAAGCGTACAAACTCTGATACTATACTCGAAAGTATTATTTATGCAATAAATCATGATCTTATAGATTACGAGAAAGTACAATGAATTCTATTTTAGGTTAAAAATAGAAGAAAACCCCCATAGCTTTGTAGGAAAGAAATAACCTACATTTACTATAGAAATTTTATCGAAAAGTAGTCACCCCACTTCTCTACTTTTTTGGCCCCCAACCTTATTTATTACTGATCTTTAATGCTATCGTTCTGTAAATAGAACCATGTATATATTTTATTAACCATTCTCAAATATTAATTAACTAAAAACTTTAGAGTTATGAAAAATTTTAAAAATTACTTTATGAGTATCGCAATAATTGCGATGCTTTTTGCTTCCTGTAGTAAGGATGAAACTGCTGGAGAACCCAAAGTGGGTGATGAGGTTGCTACTATTTCATTAGGTGCGGTTTTAAATGACTTTATAAGGAGCCAGGACGTTTTAAAGCAAAGCATACCAGAATGTTCTGATGATGCACCAATGTACGCCAGGGTAGTACTTACGCATGACCTCGGGGAAGAAGATGTAATTGTTCCTATCAATTTTGATGGTACTACTTATTTTACAGATTATGATGAGGATTTAGAAATTCCAATTCCCTCGGGTGAAACCACTACGGCTGTAAGTCTAACAGATTTTTGGGTGTATGCCGAAGAACCAGACGATATGACTATGCCAATTTGGATGGCACCTAAGGAAGGCAGCGATTATGAAGACTTTGTAAATGATGCCTTACCTAACAATTTCGATCTACGAGCAGGTTCTAAAAAGTATGTCGATGTTGAAGTATTATGTTTTGATGACAGAGAAGTGAATCTTTACGGTTATCAATTCTTTGATCTTGTTCCTGTACCATTGATGAAATTCTGCCTATTCGGTAATTTCTGTCTTACTGAAGATGGAAGACACTATGTTGCAGGGTATACTGTGAATGTATGGGAAGGTGATGAACCAGTTGGTGATCCTATTTATACAGAGGTTTCTAATGAGGTGATAGAGGATGAGGGTACAGGAGATTACTATTCTGACCCATTATGTTTCTGGTTACCAGATACAGCTGAAACGGATACTTACTTTTTTGAGATTACTTTAAATAATACAGATGAGTATACTTCAGAAGATGCAGGTGAAGTGATTCTTTCAGGACCTATCACAGATGAAGAAATTAGAATGTTCTATAGCCAGGAGGATGATTCTACAATGGATTATTACCACTTTAATTATGGATGTGGCGGCGATAACCCTCCACCATTTGATGATCCAAGAGTTGAAGCTAAACGTTATAAAGCTTGTTTAAAAAACCTGGGTGATGCTAATGCAGTAGGTTTTGCTTATCTCAAACTAGAAGGAAACCAATTGACAGCTACTACTGCTGCTACTGAGTTGACTATGGGAGATGTACCGCAACACATTCACGAAAATGCTTCTTGTGGCGACTATGGAAACCCAATTTGGTCACTTGATAATGCAGATACGTCATGGCCTGAAGCAGATGCTATGGGTAATATGTTTTACACCAGGACATTTTCTTTGACCAATGCTGAGGTTAGTGCTTTGGGAGATCCTGAAGCTAGAACAGCAGTGCTTCACGAAGCAGACTTTACACCAGTAGCCTGCGGTGAATTTGATGAGTATTAATAACATTTAGTAGGTGTCTCGCATGAGACACCTACTATTTTTTATACTAAAAATTTTAAATTATGAAAACAGCTATTAAATATTTAAGTGCTTCTCTAGTTTTAATTTTATTGGTATTTACCTCCT
>DATFJA010000075.1:0-10934 GCA_035269545.1 Salegentibacter sp. | reverse complement strand
AGAAGGCACTATAAGTCCTCCTACTTTTTTAAAAGGAACCGAAATATTTCCGTAAAAATCTTTTTCAGGCTCACCCTCAAACAAACCACTTCTTATATATCGCTTTACCAACCTATCTTCTAAAGAGTGATAAGAAATAAGACTGATTCTTCCATTTTTTACCACCAGCTCTTCGGTTTGTCTTAAAAAATCTTTTAAAACCTCGATTTCCTGGTTTACCTCAATCCGAATTGCCTGGTAGATCTGAGCCAGTATCTTATTCTCTTTACCTTTAAATAAATGCGGTTTCAGCAAATCGTTTAATTGTTCGCTGCTTTCTATCGGCTTTTCCTTTCTTGCTTCCACAATAAGCCTGGCAAGCTTTGGCGCATTTTTCAAGTCGGCGTATTCGTAAAACAGCTTTTTAAGCTGCTCTTCCCCGTATTCATTGATTACCTCATAGGCACTCAGTTTGCTCCCCTGGTTCATACGCATATCCAGGCGCGCATCAAAACGGGTAGAAAAACCTCTTTCTGCTTCGTTGAATTGATGAGAGGAAACTCCAAAATCGCCTAAGATCCCATCGACTTTCTTAATTCCATAAAACCTCAAAAATCGTTTTATGAATTTGAAATTTTCGTGAATTAGCGTAAACCGAGGGTCTTCAATGGTATTCTGCAAGGCATCTTTATCCTGATCAAAACCAAAAAGTTTTCCGTTAGGACCAAGCCTGCTCAAAATTTCCCGGGAATGGCCACCGCCACCAAACGTAACATCCACATACACGCCATCTTCCTTAATATTAAGGCCGTCTACAGACTCTTTTAATAATACCGGATTATGATATTGCATCTAAATCATCATTTCCCATTACTTCTTCAGCCAATTCAGCAAAATCATCTGAAGTCTCACCAATGGTGTTTTCGTATTTATCTTTATCCCAGATCTCCATAATATTCACTGCAGAAGAAAGCACGATCTCTTTGCTAATCCCGGCAAATCCAACAAGATCTTTCGGAATTAAAAGTCTACCGTTAGAATCTACCTCCACCATCTTCACACCCGCAGTAAACCTTCTAATAAAATCGTTGTTCTTCTTTTTAAAGCGATTTAAACCATTAATTTTCTGCATTAAAACGTTCCATTCCTGCATAGGATACAGCTCCAAACAAGGTTGAAAAACCGAACGTTTTAGCACAAAACCATCTTGCAACATAGGTGCAAGCTGCTTTTTTAATGCCGAAGGAACCATTAACCGGCCCTTGGCATCTGCTTTACATTCGTATGTCCCAATGAGGTTTACCACTTCTATACTTTATAGAGTCAAATATATTGAAAATTTTACCACATTTTACCACTTTATACCACTTTGTTAATAAGTTTCCCCACTGTATTTAGCTGAAACACTATCAAATAGCGCTATTCGATTAGGTTTCAGAGCCTTGGTTTTTATTGTAGTTTTGTTGTTAAAAAATTTCGAAATGAAGTAAGAAATGCATTTCCTAATTGGCTTTGCTATTTCTTAAAAATGATTATACTTGTAATGAAATCGCTATATTTGCGATTGCTAACCGCAAAGCCAATCAATGAAAAATAATTTAAGGCAAGAGGGAAAGTTTACGTACCTGGAGCAAGGAGAAGGAACCCCGATAGTTATTTTACACGGACTTATGGGCGGTTTAAGTAATTTTGATGGGGTTACCGAATATTTTCCGAAGCATGGTTACAAAGTGGTTATTCCAGAACTTCCATTGTATTCCATGTCGTTACTTAAAACCAGCGTAGGAACTTTTGCTAAATATTTAAAAGAATTTGTAGATTTTAAAGGTTACGATAAAGTGATCCTGCTAGGTAATTCGCTAGGCGGGCATATTGCTTTATTAGCCACAAAATTATATCCCGAAATGGTAGAGGCCCTGGTAATTACGGGAAGCTCTGGACTATATGAGAACTCCATGGGTGAGAGCTATCCGCGTCGGGGAGATTACGAATTTATCAAGAAGAAAGCCCAGGATGTTTTTTACGATCCGGAAGTTGCCACAAAAGAAGTGGTAGACGATGTTTATCAAACCGTTAGTGATCGTAATAAATTGGTAAAAACCCTTGCTATAGCCAAAAGTGCCATTAGACACAATATGGCTAAAGATCTACCAAAAATGAAAACCCCAACCTGTATTATTTGGGGGAAGGACGATAATGTAACTCCGCCAGAAGTGGCTGAAGATTTTCAGCGTTTACTCCCGGATGCCGATCTTTATTGGGTAGACAAATGCGGCCATGCTGCTATGATGGAGCACCCAATACGTTTTAATGAGCTACTTCACGAGTGGTTGCAAAAGCGAAATTTCTAAGCAAAATAACTTATAAAAGTTAAGGTTTGATGCTTCTGGCGCTGACATTAAACAAGATTACTTTCAAAAAATTTTAAAATGAAAATTAAGTCGGCAGAATTTGTGGTAAGCAATACCCGAGTAGACAAATGCCCGGACAGCAAACTGCCAGAATATGCTTTTATTGGTCGCAGTAATGTAGGGAAATCTTCCTTAATAAACATGCTTACCGACAGAAAAACACTGGCAAAAACCTCAGCGAAGCCGGGAAAAACCCAGCTTATTAATCATTTTTTGATCAATAAGAACTGGCATCTTGTAGACTTACCGGGTTACGGGTATGCCAAGGTTTCCAAATCTACAAAGCGTACTTTTCAGAAATTTATTACTGCTTACTTTGATAAACGCAAACAAATGATTTGCGCTTTTGTTCTTATAGATAGCAGGCACGAGCCACAGCCCATAGATATGGAATTTATGCAATGGCTTGGAGAGCACCAGGTACCCTTTTGTATTATTTTTACGAAAGCCGATAAGCTAAAGCCGAAGATGCTTGAAAAAAACATTAATAATTACCAGGAAAAAATGCTGGAAATCTGGGAAGAGATGCCAGAGTTTTTTGTAAGCTCGGCAACTTCTAAATTAGGGCAGGATGAAATACTGGACTATATTGATGCCATTAATAACGAATTAAGTTCTAATAATTCGGCTGGCTAAATTTTAAGCCGCTCTTCAATAAGCATAATTAAAGCCTCAGTATTTGGAACTCGTTCCAATTCTTCAGTAGGGATAAAAATACCCATTTCAGCTTCGTCTTCCCATAAAACGATAGGGAATGTATATTTATAACTAAACTTAGAAGCATACTTCTTTCGGAATTCATCTATATGTAGAAAATCCATTTCTACTTTAGACTTTTGCCGAAATTCTTTCCACTTTGAATTTTCAGAAAAAGCTCCATAGGTAAGCTTGCAAAGATTACAAGCATAAGATTTGGGACTTACAATTTTATGCAGCGCATCCAGAACAGCATTATGTGTTCCGGAAAACGCGTTATAAACAAAGATGAGTTTCTCCACTCTATAATCGGGATTTAATATTCTGTTCCTAAATTTTTCCTATGTACGCTCCGTGAACTCACTCAAGGTAGTTATTTTTGAGCAATTTCTAATTTCTCAGCAAAATAATCGCAGAAATCTTTCATTGTGGCGGTCATTTTCTCGTCCTGTGTAGCACGGTTAAAAGTATCACTCATAGAAACAAGTGTTTGGTGAAAGAATTTCTTCATTTCATCTACCGGCATATCTTTTGTCCAAAGATCTATTCGCAGTGTTTCCTGGGATTTGCTATCCCAAACCGAAAGCATTAAAGCCTTGGCATCTTCTTTATAAACATTCCCATCTTCTGCACTCCAGGTAATCTCTTCTGGCACTCGATTTTGATCGGTTACCACTTCTATATTTATTTCTGACTTTTTAAATTCTGACATTACTTTCTTGGTTTAAAATTGGCTTTATTAAATATTGTTTCAGCATCTGTTGCTATCATTTTCTCTATTGATGCATTGGTTTTATCCATATAGCTACGCACAATTTGCCATCCTATATATTGCCCCAGCATTGCCGGAGAATCGGCGTCTAACTGCAGGTAGAATTTTGAAAAAGGTGCAGGATATAAAAATCGTGAATAAAGTTCGGTATCGGTATCAAAAAACAATTCGTTCTCTACAAAGTACCGCCATATCTGCGCTTCGTTATTTTGCGCCCAGGTGAATTCTTCTTCGGTATAACCTATCTTTTCTGCATCAGCTACTTCAGGAATAAACCTATCTTTTAAGTATAATAGTTTTCCGTAGTAAATCATATGCGCAAGAAAGGTTCTTGACTCGGGCCTGTCCACATATTTTTCGGCATAAGCATTGGCAACATCCGGAAGTATCTGCTCCTTCTTAAAATTCTTCTTTAAGAATTCCTGAATTCCAATATAAAAATGATGATCTTCTCCTAAATAAGTGTCCAGGGAAATAAATAAATACTTATCCTGAAGAATCACCTTATTTTTATAATCAACTTCAGAGGTTACCGTAAATACTTTTGGCGCCTCAAATTCGGGGAAATAATATTTTATATGCTGAAAAAGACTGTGGAGTTCTGCTTTCTTATTTTCAAAAGAAGGAAAAGCTTTACCAACTTCCTTATCTATCTCCTGCTGGATTGTATCATTTAATTTCTCTATCCAAACACTATCTGAAAATTGCTGTGGAAATAGAAAAGGATATTTCTGTTTTAGCTCTGGAATTTCTTCTGGTTTAGCTTCAGCAAATTGCCTATCAAAACGCACCACTTCAAAGTCTACCGGCACCTCTGCGATCTTCTTTTCAATCTCAGCTTCCTCGTTACAGGAAACAAAAGCGATAATACAGAATAGGAAAATTATTTTCTTATACATAGGGATTCTTTATGAAGGCTTTAACGCCCTGCCCTTTCAATAATTATGTTTAAATAGTAGCTTTGTGTGCAAAGGTATTATTTACAAACTTAATCACCCAAAATTATGCAAACTGAAAAAGTGGTAGACCATATAGTTAACTGGTTAAAAGAATATGCTACAAATGCCGGAATGAACGGTTTTGTGATTGGAATTAGCGGTGGAATTGATTCTGCAGTAACTTCTGCCCTTTGTGCAAAAACCGGTTTACGTACACTTTGTCTTGAAATGCCAATTCATCAGCATAATGATCACGTTACCAGAGCACAGAATTATATCAAGTGGCTAAAACAGCATTACGCCAATGTGAGCAATCTGGAAGTCAATCTAACTTCTGTTTTTGAAGACTTCCAAAATGTGACCCCAAAAGTTGAAGCTTCTGAGGCTTTGCATCTCACTTTAGCAAATACGAGAGCAAGATTAAGAATGTCTACGTTGTACTATTTTGCCGGGCTGCATAATTACCTTGTTGCAGGCACGGGAAATAAAGTAGAAGATTTTGGTGTAGGTTTTTATACCAAATATGGTGATGGTGGCGTAGACTTAAGCCCAATAGCCGACCTAATGAAGACGGAAGTTTATGAAATTGGAAAGTTTTTGGGAATTGCAGATGAAATTGTAAACGCTGCTCCAACGGATGGCTTATATGTTGACAGCCGAACCGATGAAGACCAAATTGGAGCTACCTACCCTGAATTAGAATGGGCTATGAAGGAAGCAGAAAATGGTAAATCTGCTGAAGATTTTGAGGGAAGAAAACGAGACGTCTTTAAAATTTACGAAAGCCGGCACCGCGCTAACTTACACAAGATGAACCCAATACCCGTATGCGCAATACCCGTTAATCTTAAAAAGTAATCATTTTATCGAATAATGTACTCAGGGAATGGAATGAAAGATAAAATCCGTTAAATTTAGTAGGACAAATGCGCTTGTCCTACCCCGGCGTGTTTTTCTCAATCAAACCTAAAATTATGAGTACAGTATTAATTGCAGACCACCACCCTGTGGTGCACGAGGGTATACGATGCATTCTTAAGAACAATCCGGCGCTTGCTGTGGTAGGGAGCGTACATAGCGGAATGGAATTATACGGTTTTTTAAGCGAACGCCAACCTGACGTTTTAGTTATTGAGATAGATCTTCCAGAAATAAATGGGATAAACGCTCTTCGAACCATAAAAAACGATTATTCTAAAGTAAAAATCCTGGTTTGCACAGGGCACCCTGAAGAAGTTTATGCGCTAAGCGCTATTAAGGCAGGAGCGGCAGGTTATATTTCTAAAATGGCCAGACCTGAAGAACTCGAAAAAGCTATTTACCAGGTAGCAAGAGGCGGAATTTATCTCAACAAAAAAATTACCGATAAGCTGAATGCAGGAATGTCTCCAGGTAGAAATTTAATCGCAAAATTTAAAAAACTTTCTACAAGAGAATCTGAAGTTTTAAACCTCATCTCTTCTGGTAAGCGAAATAAAGATATCGCCGAAGCCCTCTCCATAAATGAGAAAACGGTAAGCACTTATAAGACCAGGTTGCTTAAAAAATTACAGGTAGATAACGTAGCTGATTTAATTACGCGTTCTCGCTTATTACAAATAAGCACTACATAACACGGTTTAATTTTTCTGAAAGTACTTTCTTTAAAGTTAAATAATCTTTCACATCTTCAAGTATATACTGTGTTTGCTGCTCTTCGTCGGGAGTTTTCACCTTTTCAGAAAGCTCATTGATTTTCTGATTTATTAAGAACCTGCGTAAGGAAAGAATTGTTTCGCTAACGTGCCGTGAGATAGTTTCGGTTTTTGCTTTCACAAAAATATTTTGTCTATCCCATTCGTGCAATTTATACTGTTCCTCCTCCATTAAAATTGAAGTAATCTCTGAAGCCTGATCGGGATCTATATCATTTATAAAATTCTTTACTTCAAATTTTTCTTCACTATTTAAACGGGCAATTAATTCGGCGTAAATATCTCTGAATTTAGGATTTGCAAAAGCAATTTCATCTTCCTGGAGATCTAAAAATATCTTTTCGAACACCCTGGTTTTTTGCACTTCTTTTTCTAAACCAAATTCCCCATCCTCTTTTTCTTTGAGCACAAGGTCTTCAAATTCTTCTTCTATAGTCCCGTATTGCAGCAAAAGACTAATAATCTTTTTTTCCAGCTCGTACTGCTCGTCTACTTTAGCAGTTTTGGGTTGTGATTCTTCTTTAACCACATCAAAAGACTTTTTCTGCTGCTTTTGTTGCGGGGAAGTTCTCCCACTTTTTGCATTTAATTGCGCCAAACTGGAAAAAAGCACGTTTTCAGAAATATCCATTATTCTGGAACATTCCTGTAAGTAAACTTCCTGTTGAATAGTATCTGGAATCTTCGAAATACTGTTTACAATATCCCTAATCAACTCTGCCTTTTTAACGGGATCTTTTCTCGCTTCTTCCATAAGTAAAGAAGCTTTGTAGCTAATAAAATCCTGGGCATTTTCCTGTAAATATTCAGCTAAAGCCTCGTCGGAATTATTTCTTGCAAAACTATCGGGATCTTCTCCTTCGGGAAAAGTACAAACCCTTACGTTCATTCCCTGTTCCAGGATTAGATCTATTCCACGAAGCGAAGCCCTTATTCCAGCAGCATCACCATCAAAAAGCACAGTGATATTTTTTGTTAGCCGGTTAATTAGTCTTATTTGTTCCGGTGTCAAGGCAGTTCCTGAAGAAGAAACAACATTTTCAATTCCACTTTGGTGAAACTGAATCACATCGGTATAACCTTCAACCAAAAAACAGTTATCTTCTTTTGCGATGGCTTGCTTTGCGAAATTTATCCCGTATAAAACCTTACTCTTGTGGTAAATATCACTTTCGGGTGAATTCAGGTATTTGGCAGCCTTTTTTTCGTTGGTAAGAATTCTTCCGCCAAATCCTAAAACCCTTCCTGACATAGAATGAATAGGAAACATCACTCTTCCTTTAAACCTATCGAATTGCTTTTCGCCTTTTACAATGGTAAGCCCGGTTTTTTCCAGGTATTCCAGTTTATAGGCTTCAGCGAGTGCTTCTTTAGTAAAATCGTCCCATTCATCCAAAGAATAACCTAGCTCGAACTTTTTAATTGTTTCTAAGGTGAAGCCTCGTTCTTTGAAATAGCTTAAACCAATAGCCTTCCCTAAATCGGTTTTATGAAGGTTTTTCTGAAAATGTTTATTGGCAAATTCGGAAACCAGGTACATACTTTCCCGCTCATCGGCTTGCTGTTTCTGCTCATCGCTTTGCTGAGTTTCCTCGATCTCAATTCCGTATTTTTTAGCAAGGTATTTAATGGCTTCAGGATAAGTAAAGTGTTCGTGCTCCATTAAAAAAGCCACGACATTACCTCCTTTTCCGCTAGAGAAATCCTTCCAAATTTGCTTTACAGGAGAAACCATAAAACTAGGTGTACGCTCATCGCTAAAAGGACTCAGGCCTTTAAAATTAGAACCTGATTTTTTGAGCTGAACAAAATCACCAATAACCTCCTCTACGCGGGCGGTTTCAAATACATTGTCTATGGTAGATTTTGAGATCAAATTCTTTAGTGTTTAAGCGTTTAAACCCCACAAGTTTTTCACACTTGTGAGGTTTATTTAACGAAGAACAAAATTACAATTTAATATTGGCTAATCAACATCAAATCTAAGTCCCAGAGAAAAGTTGTGTAATTCGCGGTTTGGGTCCTGGAAAATGGGATTTAAATCATATTTCCCGTAAAGTGTGGCACCACCCCAACCAAGGTAAGCACTTAAACCGTAAACCAAATCGTTAGTATTATAATCGTTTTTTAATTTTTCTTTTACATCATCTCCACCATCTTCGAACTTTAGTTTTTGACGTTCTCCAATATTGAAACCGGCATAACCACCAATTCCAATTTTCAGCATTTTATAAGTAGAAAAATGTAATCGATTTTCAGTTTCAGTCTTAGTTGACGGTCCAATTTCAAAATGAACTGGAACTACCAGGTTATCCATTCTAAATTTAGATTTATCCAGATCCAGGGCAAATTCCTGGAGATAGGTTTCATTTCCTTCTTCTACGAAAATTCGATTATCGGTAGGTTTCAAACCATTGAACTGGAAGGAAAGTCCGTAGCGAATGCGCAGCCAGTTTGTTTTCTTGAAAACCCGTGTTTTCCAGGCCCAACCAATCTCAAAGAAACGGCTTCCTGCCAATTTAAAATCTGAATTATTTAAAGACTGCCCTTCCTCTAAAGCGTTATTGAATCCCGCTGCAATAACCAAATCACTAGTGGTACGGTTATCGTATTTTTTGTTAGTATTTATATTAATATCCAGGACTTTTCCTTTACCACCAATCGCAATATAATTCCCTGAAGAATCAGCATTTCTATCCCTAAGCTCCATTTCATTTTCCAAAATCGATATCTTATTTTCGATATTTTTGGCGTGCTTTTCGGCAAATTCCTTTTTTTGTTTCTCCGCTTCTTCGCTAGTGATTTCACCTCTTTCCAGCTTTCTATTTATTCGTTCTATCTGGTATTTGAGTTTTTCCTTTTCCTTAGCTACGATATCTGCTTTTTCTTTTTCAAAAAATTCTTTCGCTTTCTCTTCTGAAGTAAGCTCAACTTCACTTGAAGACACTTGCTGCGCATTCACTTCCTGGAAACCTAAACTAAATAATGAAAGTGCAACATAAAAAATAATAGTTTTCATAATAATTGATTTTAAAGTTTGATGAATGACCCGTGTGTGGGTTTTTTGATGAATATTAATAATTCCTGTTGGCAACAGCCGTTCTTGCTTTAATGTAACCTTCCTTAAGAACCTCGAAAACCTTCGCCTTAAAAGATTGGTAAATCTCGTCCTCTACTTCAGCCAGAAGTGCGTTTGCATTAATTTCATTGCCCGAAGCGTACAACTGTAAATTCCTTTCCCTACTAATTTCTGCTGCAGCTTCTGCCAACAACGATGTTACTTCATCTTCAGAAATTTCATCATTTTTAGCGGTTGCGGCAATCACTTCTTCGAGTTTGGACTGAATTAGTTTTTCTTCGGAAACCGGTGGTTCCAGGCTAATTGTTTCCAGCACAACTGCTTCTTCAATTTTAACTTCTTCCAAAATCGGTGCTTCCGAAGTTTTTTCTGCTAGTATTGCAGGTTTAGGCTTATTGGCAATTTTATTTTTCACCTCTTTTTCCGCTGATTTTACTTCTTCGCGATTATTTTCTTCAAAAGCTATCTGAATATTATTCTTAGACTCATTTATTGCCGGCTTCTCAATGATCTCCTTTACCGGCTCCTCTACGATTTGAGTACCTTCTGAAATACTCGGGTTCCAAAGAAAAGTTCCGGCAACCATTAAAATTGCCACTGCCGCAGCAATATATTTCCAGGGTTTTGGAGAGGGCTTGCTTTCTTCGGCATTTAGCTTTGCGCTTAACTTGTCCCAACTTCCCGCCGAAGGGCTAATTTGCCTTTCTTCCAACCTTTCTCTTGCTTTTTTTTCGAACCTATTTAATTCCATAATCCGATGTATTTTGTGTTTTTAATCGCTCCTGCAACATTTTTCGCGCTTTAGATAATTGCGATTTCGAAGTTCCTTCAGAAATCTTCAGCATTTTCGCAATTTCAGCGTGTTTATATCCTTCTACCGCATACATAACAAAAACCATCCTATAGCCTTCCGGCAAATTGTCTATGAGGTTTTGAATATGTGCAACATTAAGCTCCGTATTCATTTCAGCTGAAAAACCTGGGTCCGCAATTTCTTTATCACTAAAAACGATCTTCTTTTGTGATCGAAGAAAAGAAATTGATTCCCGAACCATAATTTTTCGTATCCAGCCTTCAAAACTTCCTTTGGATTCAAAATCTTTAAGATGGGTAAATACTTTTAAAAATCCGTTTAGCATTACTTCTTCAGCATGGTGTATATCTTTAATATACTGCCTGCAAACGCTAAGCATTTTTCCTGAGTGTAACTCATATAATTCGCGTTGCGCCTTACGGTCTTTTTTAGCCGCACGCTTTATTAGTTGAGTTTCGCTTTTAAAAAGTTGAATTACTTTCACCCGATTTCTTAATTAAAAAGGCCTTCTATTTACATAGACGCAGGAAAGTTACAAAAGGTTGCCTGTA
>DATFJA010000074.1:0-7167 GCA_035269545.1 Salegentibacter sp. | reverse complement strand
AGTATACGGTGGATGCCTCGACATAAAAAGACGATGAAGGACGTAGCAGCCTGCGAAAAGCTTCGGTAAGGTGGCAAGCAACCTTTGACCCGAAGATTTCCGAATGGGGAAACCCGCCCTATTGAAGATAGGGCATGCCTTGAGTCAAATCAAGGCAGGAAGACCCGGTGAATTGAAACATCTTAGTAGCCGGAGGAAAAGAAAACAAACGTTTATTCCCTTAGTAGTGGCGAGCGAAAGGGGAAAAGCCTAAACTTTATAGACCGAGCTTAGTGGATCTATCTACTTCGGTAGATAGTGAAGTTAAGCAGAAGGATTTGGGTCCACATGTCTATAGAGGGTTGCAAGAAAATTGTGTTTATCTCCCAAACAGATAAGGTAAAGTTACAAAAAACTATTTTTAACTAAATGAGCTGGAAAGCTCAGCCAGAGAAGGTGATAGCCCTGTAAGTGAAAAGAATAGTTTCTTTACTGCAATTTTTCTTAAGTAGTGCGGAACACGTGAAATTCCGTATGAATCTGGGTCGACTATGATCCAAGGCTAAATACTTTTTATGATCAATAGTGAACTAGTACCGTGAGGGAAAGGTGAAAAGCATCCCGGTAAGGGAGGTGAAATAGTACCTGAAACCATATACTTACAAGGAGTCGGAGCCCATTTATGGGTGACGGCGTGCCTATTGAAGAATGAGCCAACGAGTTTGTTCTATGTGGCTACATAAGTCCTTTTAGGAAATATGTACAGTGAAAGCGAGGGTTAACTGCCCGTATATTTCACTTCCATTTAACGCCAATGTTAGTGTTAAGTGGAAGTGAAATCAGAGTCGCATGGACAAGACCCGAAGCCGGGTGATCTAGCCATGGCCAGGTTGAACTTTAGCGAAAGCTAAAGGGAGGACCGAACACACTAGTCGTGCAACACTAGGTGATGAGCTGTGGTTAGCGGTGAAATTCCAATCGAACTCGGCGATAGCTGGTTCTCCTCGAAATAGCTTTTGGGCTAGCCTCGGATGTTGACTACTGGAGGTAGAGCACTGAATGAGGGCGGGTCTTCGGATACCGTCTTTAATCAAACTCCGAATGCCAGTGGGTATAATCCGGGAGTTAGACTATGGGGGCTAAGCTCCATCAGTCGAAAGGGAAACAGCCCTAACCGCAATCTAAGGTCCCTAAATATATGCTAAGTGTCAAAGGTGGTGTTGTGACTACGACAGTTAGGAGGTTGGCTTAGAAGCAGCCATCCTTTAAAGAAAGCGTAACAGCTCACTAACTAAGTTGTTTCGCGCCGAAAATTTATCGGGGCTAAAGCATATTACCGAAGCTGCGGATTCTAGAACTATGTTCTAGAGTGGTAGAGGAGCGTTCTGTTTAGCGTTGAAGTTGTGTCGTGAGGCGCAGTGGAGCAAACAGAAGCGAGAATGTTGGCATGAGTAGCAAAAAGGCAGGTTAAAACCCTGCCCACCGAAAACCTAAGGTTTCCTGGGCAACGCAAATCGTCCCAGGGTTAGTCGGTCCTAAGGTCATGCCTGTGTAGTGCAGGCGCAGCCGATGGAAGAGCTGGTTAATATTCCAGCACTACTGTTGTTTTCCGATGGGGGGACACGGTTTCAAAGTTCAAGCGCATTTAATGGTATGTGCGTTGCTTGCTTCAAGAAGCGATCTAGGTAAATCCGGATCAATAGCTTTAAGAGGTCGGCAAGAGGTGAAGCCTTTGGTGGAACTGATTTGAGCATAGGAGCTGTCAAGAAAAACCTCTAGGGTTAATTCAACAGTAACCGTACCGCAAACCGACACAGGTAGGTGAGGCGAGAAGCCTCAGGTGTACGAGAGAACCTTCGTTAAGGAACTCGGCAAAATAGCGGCCGTAATTTCGAGATAAGGCCTGCCCTGAGCAATCAGGGCCGCAGCTAAAGAGCTCGAGTGACTGTTTACCAAAAACACAGCTCCCTGCTAACTCGAAAGAGGATGTATAGGGGGTGACGCCTGGCCAGTGTCCGAACGTTAAGAGGAAGGGTTAGCTTCGGCGAAGCCCTGAATTCAAGCGCGGATGAACGCCGGCGATAACTATAATCGTCCTAAGGTAGCGAAATTCCTTGTCGGGTAAGTTCCGACGTGCATGAATGGCGCAACAACTTGAGCACTGTCTCAACGAAGGACTCGGCGAAATTGCATGACGAGTAAAGATGCTCGTTAATCATAGTCGGACGAAAAGACCCCATGAAGCTTTACTACAACTTGATATTGAGTTAGGGGTACGCATGTTCAGTAATAGGTGGGAGACTCACGTCACCAATGAGAGACCACCCTTGCGTGCTCTTAGCTCTGACTTGCTTAATTGCGAGGACAGTGTCTGGCGGGTAGTTTGTCTGGGGCGGATGCCTCATAAAAAGTAACTGAGGCGTTTACAAAGGTTGGCTATCCCGGAATGGAAACCCGGGAGATAGCGTAAAGGCACAAGCCAGCTTTACTGCGAGACTTACTAGTCGAGCAGTTGCGAAAGCAGAACTTAGTGATCCGACCGTTCGATATAGGACGGCGGAAGCTCATCGGATAAAAGCTACTCTGGGGATACGTCTGTGTCCCTATCTATTAGTAATAATAGATATAGTACTCGGCTAATAACGGTGAAACCCTTTGTCTGCACTTAGGAGTAAGTGTAGAGGTAAGATGAAGGGCAATACCGTGGGAAGTTAAAAGGTCATAATCATAAAACTTATGATGTTAAGTAAAAGGCAAAAGCATATTATCTATGGAATTATCCTGGGTGATGGCTATTTGCAGGCTACAGGCCAAAAGAATGCTAGACTTCGCGTCGAACATTCTGCAAAACAAAAACATTATATCGATTGGATATATGATCACTTAAATAACGTTTTTACTAATGAACCAAAATATATTGTTAGGAAACACCCAAAAACTAAAAGATATTATGAATATTACAGATTACAGAGTAATTCTTCACCTGTTTTTGGAAAACTTCAAAGGGCTTTCTATGAGTCTAAAGAAAAATATATACCTGATAATATTTCCAAATATCTACAAACTAATTTAACATTAGCTGTCTGGTATATGGATGATGGTTATTATTACAGTAAAGACAAATCTGCTCATTTCTATTTACCTTTAGTAGATAGCAAGAGTCAAAAAAATCTCCTTAAATGTTTAAAGGATAACTATGGTTTGGAAGGCAAAATATATTGTCGTCCAGATCGTAAAGCCTGTCAATTAAATTTAAGAGGAGAAAACAAAGATAATTTATTTAGTTTAATTAAACCTTATATATTAAAAGGATTTAATTACAAACTACCTTTTAACCCCGTATCGACTGAGAGCGAGAAATAATTCAGATTATTGAGCTCGAAATATTAGTGTTAGCGCTAATATTATATGCCGTGCTCCTGAAATATAATTTCAGGATGAAGATATAGTCAGTGCCTAAAGCAATTTAGGATTATATTGCAAAAAGAAAGAGCAATACATACGAACAGGCTAGTCCCGCCCAAGCGTCCACAGCGACGGCGGGGTTCGGCACCTCGATGTCGGCTCGTCGCATCCTGGGGGTGAAGAAGCTCCCAAGGGTTGGGCTGTTCGCCCATTAAAGCGGCACGCGAGCTGGGTTCAGACCGTCGTAAGACAGGTCGGTCTCCTATCCACTATGATCGCGGAAACTTGAGGAGTCCCTTCCCTAGTACGAGAGGACCGGGAAGGACGAAGCTCTAGTGTACCAGCTGTTCCACCAGGGGCATTGCTGGGTAGCTACCTTCGGTTTGGATAAGCGCTGAAAGCATATAAGCGCGAAGCCGTCTCCAAGATTAGGTTTCATAGGTTGGTCAGAGAATATGACCTTGATAGGCTCTAGGTGTAAGTGTAGTAATACACTCAGCCGAGGAGTACTAATAAACCGTTTGATTTTCCCACACTTTTGTGTTGAAGAGAAAATTTTATTGAACTTGTTAATTGTTTTTCAGCATATAGAAAAAGACGCCATCGTTCTGGTGGTTCTAGCGAAGGGGTTACACCTGACTTCCATCCCGAACTCAGAAGTTAAGTCCTTCAGCGCCGATGATACTTGGGTTTTGTACTCTGGGAAAGTAGGCCACCGCCAGAACAATGGCGTTTTTTTGTACCCAAAAAATATTTTTAGATTAATAATAATAGTTTATTTTTATCTTCAAAAATGTTAATATGTATAATATATAAGTAATGTTTATTATGCCTATTAAAGCATCCATATCAGGAATAAGAGGAACTATTGATGATAGTGATGGCCTTAGACCTGATGTAATAAGTCAATATGTATTAGCCTACGGCACTTGGCTTTTAAATAGTTTTGATTATAGGTTAACAGTAATTTTAGCCAGAGATTCTAGACCATCAGGAAAATTAATTAATAATATTGTAAAAGGAACCTTAAATTATTTAGGTATTAAAGTAATTGATTTAGGTCTTGTTAGCACTCCTACTGCTGAAATAGCTGTATTAGAGTTTAAAGCTCAGGGATCTATAATTATTACCGCCAGTCATAATCCTAGTAACTGGAATGCTCTTAAATTATTAAATGAAAAAGGAGAGTTTTTAAATTCTGACAGCATGAATAATGTTTTAGAAATATTTACAAGCAAGAAATTTCACAAAGGAGCAAATAAAAAAGTTTCAAATAAAGTAATAGCTGATTTTAATAGTATTCACATTAAGAAAATATTAGAATTAAAAGCAGTCTCTAAAGAAACTATAAAAAAAGCAAACTTTAAAGTAGTAGTTGATGGTATTAATTCAGTTGGTGGTCCAGCTGTAGTTCAACTGCTTAAAGCTTTAGGTATAAATAATATTGTTAAATTGAATTGTGATAATAGTGGCGATTTTAATCATAGCCCTGAGCCTTTAGCGGAGAATTTATCAGAGTTAGCTTTAGTGGTAAAAAATGAAAAAGCCGATATAGGTTTAGCTGTCGACCCTGATGGTGACAGGTTGGCTATTATTTGTCAGGATGGTAGTTTTTTAGGTGAGGAGTATACTCTAGTAGCGGTAGCAGACTATATTTTATCTCAATTTGGTTCTGGTAATACAGTTTCTAATTTATCTTCTTCTCGCGCTTTAGCAGATGTTACTAATAAATATAATGGTCGGCATTTTTCAGCAAAAGTTGGAGAGATAAACGTAGTTGAAAAGATGAAAGAAGAAGAGGCTGTTATTGGCGGTGAAGGTAATGGTGGTGTTATTTACCCAGCTTTGCACTATGGTCGAGACGCTTTAGTGGGAGTAGCTTTGTTTTTAAGTTATTTAGCTATATTAGATAAACCTTGCTCATTTTTTAAAGACTATTTGCCTAAGTATTATTTAATGAAGTATAAAGTAGAATTGAAAGAAGGTGAGAAGATTGAAAATGTTTTTGAAAAAGTAAAGGCTCATTTTAGTGAAACTAAAGTTAATCAAGCAGATGGCTTGAAATTGGATTTTGAAAATTCCTGGGTCCATTTAAGGGCTTCAAACACTGAACCAATTATTAGACTATACATTGAAGGAAAAACAAAAAAGATGTGTAATGACTTATATAGAAAAGTATTAAATATAATTGAAAAATAATTAATATAAAAAGTAAAATAAGAAATTAATAACATTTTATATGACTGATATTATTATCTTAGCAGCCGGCAAAGGCACAAGAATGAATAGCGATTTACCTAAGGTGCTTGTACCATTACAGGAAAGGCCAATGATTCATTATTTATTGGATTCAATTGTAAGAAGCAATATAAATACTAAACCAATTATTGTGGTTTCTCCTGATAATCATGAGCAAATGCAAGAAGCATTAAAAGAATATGACGTTAGATTTGTAGTGCAGGACAGACAACTAGGTACTGGACATGCAGTATTTAGTGCTAAAGACGAGAGCTCAGCAGAGAAAACTTTGGTACTATATGGAGATCATCCCTTTCTTAGTTCTGAATCTATTAATAATTTTGTGAGTAAAGACGTCGAAGCACTTAATTTAATGTCAGTAAAAGTAGATGATTTTAGTGGTTGGAAAAAAGCTTTTTATCATTGGGGACGTTTATTTAGAGATGAAAATAATAAGTTAGAAAAAATTGTAGAATTTAAAGATGCTAGTGAATCAGAAAAAGAAATTACGGAAGTTAATCCAGCTATGTTTATTTTTAATTCTTCATGGCTTTGGAAAAATATTAGTAATTTAGATAATAAAAATAAACAGGAAGAATATTATCTTACTGATTTAGTGTCCTCAGCCTTTAAGCAAGGAACTGAGATAAAAACCATTCAAATAGACGCTAAAGAAGCTATGGGAATTAATAGTTTAGAAGAGTTGGAAATAGCTGAAAAATTAAATTTAGACACTTAAGTTAATAAAAATATGAAGATAAAGTTTTTTGAAATAAAAGGATGGGAGAAAAAACACTTACAGGCTTCTTTAAAAGAGCATGACTTATTTTTTTATAAAGAACCATTAACTGAGAATAATATATCACTAGCTAAAGATGCAGATATTATTTCTGTATTTATTTATTCTAAAATAAACAAAAAAGTTTTAAATAGTCTTAAAAATCTAAAGTTAATTTGTACTAGATCAACAGGCTATGACCATATAAGTATTGGTATTGCTAAAAAAAATAACGTTCGTGTTTGTAATATTCCTTCTTATGGAGAGAATACTGTGGCTGAGCACACCTTTGCTTTAATATTGGCATTATCTAGAAATATTCATAAGTCTTATGTAAAAATACTAAGAAATGATTTTTCTTTAGAAGGTTTAATGGGTTTTGATTTAAAGAATAAAACTTTAGGAGTCGTAGGCGCTGGTAAAATAGGTTTACATGTAATTAGAATAGCTAAAAGTTTTGGTATGAATGTAATAGCTTTTGATGTTAATGAAGATAACTTTATTTCTGAGGTTTTAGATTTTAAATATGTTGGCTTTAAAGAATTACTAAAAAATTCAGATATAGTTTCTTTACATGCTCCTCATAATAAAAAAACTCATCATATGATAAATAAAGATACTGTTAAATTAATGAAAAGGGGCAGTTTTTTAATTAATACTTCTAGAGGAGGATTGGTAGATCTTGATGCTCTTATGGAGGGTTTAGACAAAAACATAATAGCAGGAGCAGGATTGGATGTAATTGAAGGAGAGGAGTTTATTAAAGA
>DATFJA010000073.1:0-20963 GCA_035269545.1 Salegentibacter sp. | reverse complement strand
TAAGAATAACGCAGTTTTAAAGGAGAGATTTTATGAGAGTTGACAAGTTTTTATGGTGCGTAAGATATTTTAAAACCCGAAGCATTGCCACCAACGCATGCAAGCAGGGAAAAGTGAAAATGGATGGTACCAGTGTAAAACCATCTAAAGAAGTTTTCCCAAATGATAAACTTACAGTTCGCAAAAACCAAATAGATTATCAAATTGAAGTTTTAGACCTTCCGGCCAGTCGGGTTGGTGCTAAATTGGTTAATCTATATCTTATAGATGTTACCCCAAAAGAAGCCTTTGAAAAATTAGAACTTTTAAAATATTCTAAAGATTATTATCGAAAAAAAGGTACCGGAAGACCAACCAAAAAAGATCGTCGGGATATAGACGATTGGTTTGATAACACAGATCCCAATCCAGATGACGCCAAATCGTAGTTTTTCTAATGAATTCTGGTCGCAACGTTATGAGCAAAATCAAACAGGTTGGGATCTTGGTGAAATTTCCAGCCCGCTAAAGGCTTATATAGACCAGCTTGAAGATAAAGACCTGAAAATTTTAATTCCGGGAGCCGGTAATGCTTACGAAGCTGAGTATTTATTTAAACAAGGTTTCCGTAATGTTTATGTTGCAGATATCAGTGAAAAACCACTACAAAACCTACTATCTCGTGTACCCGATTTTCCTAAAGACCATTTGCTGAATATTAATTTTTTTGAAATTGATGATAAGTTTGACCTTATTTTAGAGCAAACTTTCTTTTGTGCGCTTCCCATTGATTCCAGGAAGGATTACGCCGAAAAAACCGCTGAACTATTAAAGCAAAATGCTTTGTTATGTGGATTACTTTTTAGTTTTCCGCTAACAGAAAACGGACCACCCTTTGGCGGTAGTAAAGAAGAATATTTAACGTATTTTAGTCCGTATTTTGAGATTGAAATTCTCGAAATTTGTTACAATTCCATCAAACCAAGACAGGGAAACGAATTGTTTTTTAAGTTCAGAAAGAAAACGGCTTGATTTCAGCTTTAAAAAATAGAAAGGATTAAGAGCCTGTAATGAATTCCTAAATTGGGATAAAAATTATCAAGAAAAATGAAAGAACGTGTACTTATTTTGAATCACGCCCAAATTCAGCATAAAATAAAACGCATAGCCTACCAGGTTTACGAAAGCAATATTGATGAAAAAGAAATTATCCTGGCAGGTATCGCTAAAAAGGGCTATCTATTAGCGCTTCAATTAAAGGAAGCCCTAGAAAGCATCTCCCCAATTAAGATAAAGCTTTGTGAAGTGCAGGTGAATAAAAAAAATCCGTTGGAAGAAATCACTACGTCATTAGATCCAGATGAATACAAAAGCAAGTCGGTAATCTTAGTAGATGATGTATTAAATTCGGGGACTACCTTGATTTATGGCGTAAGGCACTTTTTAGATGTTCCACTAAAACAATTTAAAACTGCTGTATTAGTAGATAGAAATCATAAAAAATACCCCGTAAAAGCCGATTTTAAAGGAATTTCACTTTCTACTTCTTTAAATGAAATGGTTAAGGTTTCTTTCGAGCAAAATAACTTTAAAGCAGAACTTCTATAGCTTCTCCATAATTTGGGTTACAATAGTTTCTGGAGTTTTCTCATCTACAACCACGCTCATATCTGACTGGTTGTAATAGTAAGCACGCTCAAACAAATGTTTTCTTACAAATTCCTCTAAAGCCTCCCTGGTTTCCAAATGACTAATCACCGGGCGATGCATCTTTTCAGCAAGAAGCCTTTCTGTTAAGGTTTGTATAGAAGCTTTTAAATAAATGCTTGTAGTATTTTTTTGTTGACAAATTCGCTCAAAGTTATTTCCGTAACAAGGTGTTCCTCCTCCTAAAGAAATGACCATATTCGCTGTATCTTCTAAAATATCGTCTAAAATCTGCGATTCTAACTTTCTAAAATATAATTCGCCTTTATCTTCAAAAATAGCGTTGATGCTCTTGCCCTGCATCACTTCTATTTGATCATCGAGATCTACATATTTGTAATTCAGGTTTTTAGCCAGCGTTTTGCCTATTATCGATTTCCCTGAACCCATGTAGCCCGTTAAAAAAATTTTCATCGTTAAAGTACTTATTATTAGGAGGATCCAAATCTAATATAAATTTATCTCAATTTAGGCTTGAAAAATAAATTAATGAATGTATATTTGCACCCGCATTCGCAAAAAGACGGATGCGTTTTATTGATCTGGTAGCTCAGTTGGTAGAGCATCTCCCTTTTAAGGAGAGGGTCCTGGGTTCGAGCCCCAGCCAGATCACAAAATAAATTTTGATTAGTAGGGCAAGAAGTTTATTCCGATTTAAGCGATAGTGAAATATCGGAAAGCCTCAGCCAAATCAAAAATTTAAGTTCAGGATTAAAATATTGAAAACCGATCTGGTAGCTCAGTTGGTAGAGCATCTCCCTTTTAAGGAGAGGGTCCTGGGTTCGAGCCCCAGCCAGATCACATTTTTTTAAGTTCAGATTTTGTTGGGCGAGAAGTTTATTCCGATTTAAGCGATAGCGAAATATCGGAAAGCCCCAGCCCGATGACATTTTTTAAGTTCAGAATTCTTAACTCGTAGAATTCAACTTTTTGCTACAGCCCTTGGAAATTTACTATTTCCAGACTTGTTTTAAGCCCGGGTGCTGGAACTGGTAGACAGGCATGGTTGAGGGCCATGTGTCCATTAGGGCGTGCGGGTTCGACTCCCGCTCCGGGCACTTTCTAATCACCTATCCTATTATTTTCTTAATCAATCCAAAAAATTTGTAAGGCGGATACTTTAAAGGTATATCCAATTTTGTTGTTGATTTTACCACTCCTCTTTCATGTGTAAATGCAAGGAAACTTTCTTTACCGTGATATTTTCCCATACCGCTATTTCCAACACCACCAAACGGTAATTTATGATTCGCCACGTGTATAATTGTATCATTGACACAGGCGCCACCGGAACTTGTTACCTGCAGAACCTCTTTCGCTGTTTTATCTTTTCCGAAATAATAAAGTGCCAAGGGTTTTTCATTCCCATTTACATAAGAAATAGCTTCAGTTAGCTCCCCAAATTCCATTACCGGCAGGATAGGACCAAAAATCTCTTCTTGCATAATTTGATCTTCCGGAGTTACATTATTTAAAATCGTAGGTTGGATGTATTTTTCCTCTAAATCCATATCCCCGCCATAATAAACATCACCGTTCAGATATTCCTTTAAACGATTCATAGCAGCAGAATTTACAATTCTGCCGTAATGATTACTTTTAGCAATATTGTTACCTAGCATTTCTTCAAAAGACTTCGAGATTTCCGCCAAAAGATCTTTTTTAACCTCTTTATGAACCAACAAATAATCTGGTGCAATACAGGTTTGCCCTGCATTCATAATTTTACCCCAGGCAATGCGATTTCCCGCGATCTTTAAATTCGCATCTTTATTTACAATACAAGGACTTTTGCCGCCTAGCTCTAAAACAACTCTGCTTAAATGTTCAGCTGCAGCCTTCATTACTATTTTACCAACTCCAGGACTTCCGGTAAAGAACATGATATCGAAAGAAAATTTAAACAACTCCTGATTTGCTTCCTTACCACCCTGAACTACCTTAATATATTCAGGCGGAAAATTTTCGGATATGATTTCTTCGATTATACGTGCAACATTTGGAGTATCTGGTGAGGGCTTTAAAACTGCACAGCAGCCGGCAGAAATCGCTCCAATTAAAGGATTAATTGTGAGTTGAAACGGATAATTCCATGGAGCTATTATTAAACCAATTCCTAAAGGCTCGTAAAGAATTTTTGATCGTGAAGGTTTAATTTGCAAAGGTGAACCTACTTTTTTGGGCTTCGTCCAGCTCTTTAGGTTCTTGATATGATAATCCAATTCCTCTATAAGCAAACTGGTCTCCGTAAGAAAGGCTTCTTCTTTAGACTTATGAAGATCTTTCCATAAAGCCTCATTCACTTTCTCTTCATTTTTTTGAATAGCTTTTCTTAGCGTCTTTAACTGCTCAAGCCTAAAGGCTATACTCTTTGTTTGCTGAGAAGCGAAAAAAGCACGTTGAGCTTTATAGATTTCGGCTATCTCTTTTCCTGAAGTTTCTTTCATCTCTTTATTTTTTTCGACCTTTAAATTCATCCATAGTTTTATATACTCCAATTACCCTTCCTACAAACCAATCATAAAACCATATAGGAAAAAGTCCCTGGGAAAATCTAACAAAACGCATACTCCATGGCATGCTTAAATATATTCTGTCTTTTTCTATTGCTTTAATTATTCTTCCAGCCACTTTATATTGGTCCAGAATAGGAATATTAGATTTAACACCATCAAACATTCCTGTATTGATATAATAAGGAGTTACAGTAGTAACTCCCACCCCGGTTTTAAGTTGCTTCATTTCCAATCGTAAACTATCAGACCAACCGGTGGCTGCCCATTTGCTGCCGGCATAAACCGCCATTTTAGGATTAGAAACCAGACCTGCCGATGAAGTAATATTACAAATATGCCCATGTTTCCTTTCCATCATTCCTTCTAAAAAGGTTAGGGCAAGTTGCATGGGAGCAATAGCATTCACATTCATGACTTTATCTATATTCTCTGAAGAATTTTCATGAAAATAGCCTCCGAACACTATTCCCGCATTATTTATTAGAATATCTACGGGACCAATTTCATCTTTCACCTGTATGGCAATTTCTTTTATCCAGGCCGTATTGGTAATATCTACAATATATCCATAAACTTCCCCAAACTCCTCCAATTCATCAAGAGTTTGCTTTAAATTAAGCTTATTTATATCCCAGATCACCAATTTACCACCGCGTCGCAGTACTTCGCGCCCCATTAGTTTACCAATGCCAGATGCTCCACCAGTAATAAGAACAATTTTAGAAGAAAACTTAGTCATAAAAACTTGTGTTTAACTTTTTAACTAAACCATTAAACATTTTAACAGTTCGATAAAGTGTTTAATGTTCAAATTTAATTAGATTTGACTATCTTAAACACGATATGGAACTAATTAAACAAAATTTCAGCATTAAAGACCTTGAAAATCTAAGCGGTATCAAGGCTCATACCATAAGAATTTGGGAAAAAAGATACAACATCTTAAATCCCGATCGTACTTCTACAAATATAAGATCGTACGATAGTTCTAATCTACAAAAGATTTTAAACGTTGCATTCTTAAATGAGCACGGTTATAAAATCTCGAGAATTTCTAAGCTCAGTGAAGAAGAAATCTCTAAAATGGTAAGAAGTATTTCTGCCCGCGCAAGCGAAGAAAATCGCGCTCAAAATTCATTCAAACTTTCTATGATGAATTTTGACGAAGATCTTTTTAATAGTACTTACGAAAAACTGCAAAAGGATAAAAGTTTTCGCGAGATCTTCCACCAGGTTTTTCTTCCGCTTTTGGAGCAAATTGGAATGTTATGGCAAACAGACACCATTAAGCCAATTCACGAACATTATATTGTAGATCTCATTAAACAAAAACTCTATTTTAATCTCGCGGAAATAAAAAAAGAGGTTGAACCCACTTCAGATAAATTGTATGTTCTTTTTCTTCCGGAGAATGAAATTCATGACATAGGGATTATTTACCTCTATTATGAACTTTTATATCACGGTAACAAAGCTATATATCTTGGGCCAAGCTTACCATTGAGCGATCTGGATTATTTACTGGAACGCCATAATAAAATTAGTTTTGTAAGCTATTTTACTACTGCACCCGGCGATGTAGAAGATTTTATCAATGAATTTAATGAACAAGTTTGCGATAAAGAACCTTACGAATTGCTGCTTTTTGGACACAAGATAAGGGAAATACAACATAAGGAACTTCCTTCTTTTGTGAAAACCCATTTAAGTTTAAACCATTTTATAGATACCCTTTAAAATAAATATGAAAAAGAAAGTTGCTATTATTGGTTCCGGTTTCGCTTCTCTTGCAGCCGCTTGTTACCTGGCAAAAGATGGCTATAAAGTTGAAATTTTCGAGAAAAACGACACTATAGGGGGACGAGCACGCCAGCTAAAAAAAGATGGATTTTGCTTTGATATAGGTCCAACATGGTATTGGATGCCCGACGTATTCGAAAGATTTTTCGCTGATTTCGGAAAGAAGCCTTCTGATTACTATGAACTGGAAAAACTAAGTCCGGCCTATAAGGTGTTCTTTGGTGACGAAGACAGTATCACTATAGAAGACAGCCTTGATAAAATTTGCGCTGCCTTTGAAGCTGAAGAACCGGGTAGTTCAATGAAATTAAAAGAATTTATTAAAGAAGCGAAGGTTAATTACGACATCGCAATTAAGGACCTGGTGTATCGTCCAGGGGTTTCTCCTCTCGAATTGGTAACTCCAACTACCGCAGGAAAGATCGGGCAGTTTTTTAGCACTATTTCTAAAGAAGTTAGAAAAGAGTTCAGTAATACAAAATTGGTTCAAATCCTTGAATTCCCGGTTTTATTTCTGGGAGCAAAGGCAAGTAATACTCCGGCATTTTACAGTTTTATGAACTATGCCGATTTTGGCCTGGGCACCTGGCATCCCAAAGGTGGCATGTACAAGGTAATTGAAGGAATGGAAGAACTTGCTAAATCTTTAGATATAAAAATTAATACCAACTCACCCGTTTCAGAAATCTTTGTAGAAAATGATACGGCAAGTGCTATTCAGGTGAACGGCAAGAAAATCAAGGCACACTATATACTTAGCGGTGCGGATTATCATCATACCGAAACTTTATTACCTGAATATAAAAGACAATACAAAGAATCGTATTGGCAGAAAAAGACTTTTGCACCTTCGGCATTACTATTTTTCGCAGGTTTCGATAAAAAATTGGAGAATGTAACGCATCACACTCTATTTTTTGATACCGATTTCGAGAAACACGCCAAAGCAATTTATGATGATGGGGAGTGGCCGGAAGATCCATTATTCTATGCGAGTTTCCCTTCAATTACTGATGATGCTGCAGCTCCTAAAGGTAAGGAAGCAGGGACGTTCCTAATTCCTTTAGCACCAGATGTGGAAGACACTCCTGAAATTAGAGAAGAATATTTTCAAAAAATCATGACCCGTTTTGAAAGTTTAACGAATCAAAATGTAAGCGATCATCTTCTCTTTAAAGAGTCCTATTGTGTAAAAGATTTTAAAGAAGATTACAACTCTTATAAAGGGAATGCCTACGGTTTAGCAAACACCCTCTTGCAAACTGCATTTTTAAGACCTAAATTGAAGAGTAAAAAAGTGCATAAATTATTTTTTACCGGGCAGCTGAGTGTTCCCGGCCCCGGAGTACCGCCTTCCCTTATTTCAGGAAAACTGGTTGCCGGGTTAATTCAAAAAGAAGATTAGATTATGAAAGCCATTTTTGACAACGTTTCACGGGCTTGTAGTAAAACTGTTACTCATCATTACAGCACCTCGTTCTCAACAGCAACAAGGATGCTAGCCCCTTCAATTCGTCAGGATATTTATAATATCTATGGCTTTGTACGCTTTGCTGACGAGATTGTTGACACTTTTCACGATTACGACAAGGAGAGACTTTTTAACGATTTTGAAGTAGATCTTTATAAAGCTATTGAAGATAAAATAAGTTTAAATCCTATCTTGAATGCTTTTCAGGAAACTGTACATAAATATGAAATAGACGAGTCGCTCTATCGTGCATTTATGAAAAGTATGCGGTTAGATTTGCATAAATCTGATTATCTTAGTGTAGGTGAATACAAGGAATATATTTATGGAAGCGCAGATGTAGTTGGATTGATGTGCTTAAAGGTTTTTGTAAAAGGAGATAATGAAAAATATGAATCGCTAAAAGATTCTGCAATGAGCTTAGGCTCTGCTTTTCAAAAAGTCAACTTTCTTAGAGATTTGAAAGCAGATTTTGAAGATTTAAGTCGGAGTTATTTTCCTGGAACAAATCTTGCACAATTAGATGAAGCTAGTAAGCAAAGAATTATAGAAGAAATTGAGCTGGATTTTAAACACGGTCTAAGTGGCATTTCAGATTTACCGGTAGAAGCTAAATTTGGTGTTTACACGGCTTATATTTATTATAGAAAATTATTACATAAACTAAAGAAAGTCCCATCTTTGGAGATTAGAAATAGTAGGATTCGGGTTCCAGATTATCAAAAAGCCGGTCTTCTGGCCAAATCGTACATTTCGTATAGATTAAAACTTATATAATATGAATACCTTATTATGGATATTGGTTTTCTTAGGCACCTTCGCTGCTATGGAAGGAATGGCCTGGTTTACCCATAAATATATTATGCATGGAGTTCTTTGGAACCTTCACAAAGATCATCATCACAAAGATCATAGCCATTGGTGGGAGCGAAATGATCTTTTCTTCGTATTTTATGCTATAGTAAGTATTACATTTATCATGCTCTGGAGTTATAAAGCGCTTTGGATTGGATTACCTATTGGTTTAGGAATTCTAGCCTACGGAATTACTTATTTTGCTGTTCACGATGTCTTTATTCACCAGCGATTTAAAATCTTTAGAAATGCGAATAATACTTATGCGAAAGGAATAAGAAGAGCACATAAAATGCATCATAAACATTTGGGCAAAGAGGATGGGGAATGCTTTGGAATGCTTTTCGTACCATCAAAATATTTCAAAAAATAAAATTATAATATAGCTTTAAAAAGCCTATGCTAGGTCCCGTATATTTTTATGTAATTATTGGCGGAGGACTCGCAGGCCTACAACTCGCCCGGCAACTTAGCCGGGATGTTTTTTTTAAAGGAAAAAAAATTGCCATTATAGATTCCGATTTTTCATTACCTGTAAAAACCTGGTGCTTTTGGGAAACAGGTTCAGGAAAATGGGACGATTTGGTTATTAAATCCTGGAATAAAGGGAAATTTATTTCTTCAGAAAAAAATATAGATTTAAGCTTATCGCCCTATAGCTACAAGATGCTAAAATCGGCAGATTACCATAAGCAATTACAGGAGGAAATAGAAGAATCTGGTGACATTGAATTTATTACCGATGAAATCCAGCATATAGACCCTGTAACCATGAAAGCTAAAGGTCTAAAAAAATCCTACAGCGCCACGCATTTTTTTGACAGCAGGATAGACCCATCTTACCTTGAAAGTAAAAAATACACCACTATTTTCCAGCATTTTAAAGGTTGGGAAGTTGAAACTAAAAACCCGATTTTTACGCCTGATTCTTTTACGATGATGGACTACCGGATTAAATATCCTGAGGCTACGGCCTTTACTTATATCCTTCCCTATACCGAAAGAAAAGCCTTAGTTGAATACACCTTCTTTTCTCCTTTTTTAACTGAAGACAAAATATATGACGCAAAGCTTCAGCTGTATTTTGAAGAAATTTTGAAAACAAAAGATTTCGAAATTAAAAGTACTGAAACCGGGGTTATTCCAATGACGGATTTTCCATTCGACAAAGAAAACACACGGCAGATTACTAAAATTGGTACCGGCGGTGGTTGGGTAAAGCCTTCAACTGGTTATTCCTTTAAAAATACCGAAAAACGAATTCTAAAGATCATCGAAAATATCAAAAGAGGCAAGATGCCAGGAGAAGATCTAATCAACGATAATTTCAGGAAATACGATGCCATTTTTCTGGATGTGCTTGCAAGAAACAATCAAAAAGGGGAAGAAATTTTTACAAAATTCTACACCAGGAATTCGCCCCAGGAAATTTTTAGATACTTAGATGAAGAAACTTCGGTTATAGAGGATCTAAAAATTATGATGTCTCTCAACAGCTTCGATTTTATAGAATCTTTTTTTAGAAAAACCTTTTAAGGATTCTCTGCCAATAGCTGATCCAGGGTATTTCTGAAATTCTTGCTATTCCAGTCGGCAGCTCCTTTTTTATCTATTACAATAGTTCCATTTTTATCTATTACATAGGTAGAAGGAAGCGTATAGCCATCTAAAGGTTTAGGATCTTTAGAAAGCATTCTATAACTTGAAAAACTATAACCCTTGCGTTTAAGAAAATTATTGGTGGTTTCGTGGTCTTCGCCAGAAACAAAATAAAATTCTACCTCATCTTTATAATCGGTGTATAGTTCCTCAAAGCTTGGCATTTCTGCAATACAGGGTGGGCACCATGTTGCCCAATAATTTACAATGATCACTTTGCCTTGAGATTCGGCAAAATCTACTCTTTTTCCAGATTCTGTCTCCAAGATCCAATTATAGGTTTCCAATTCTTTTCTATCCTCTTCATCGGTCACAGAAGGACTGAACGCAAAAATCTTATTGACAACAATTTGTATGGGTTTACGGGTTTGTGGAATAATCATCGCCAGGATAATTACAATAAAAATGATATTACTCCATTGATTCTTGAAAAGCTTTTTCATTACCGAATTTTAATACTTAGACGTAGAAAACAAAGGTACTTAACATCTAAATTTTGATCATAAAAAAGAGGCTGATTAATTATGATCTTTCACCGCGTCCCCTGAACTGATTTCAGGGTCTAATTCCTAAGAATTTTAGATTCTGAAACAAGTTCAGAATGACGAAAAGATCAAATAATAATCAGCCTCTTTATAAAATATAAGCCTTAACTAATTAAGCAGCATTTTGCTTCTTAATTAAGTTAAGCGCAGAACCGTGCTTATACCACTCAATTTGCGGTTTGTTATAAGTATGGTTTGTTTTAATCGTGTCTTTGCTACCATCGGCATGTACGATTTCTACCGTAATTTGCTTGTCTGGAGCAAAATCTTCAAGATCTATAAAGTTAAAGGTATCGTCTTCCTGGATAAGGTCATAATCAGCCTCGTTGTCAAAAGTCAATCCTAACATACCTTGTTTTTTAAGGTTTGTTTCGTGAATACGGGCAAAAGATTTTACCAATACAACTTTCACTCCAAGGTGACGAGGCTCCATAGCCGCGTGCTCTCTAGAAGAACCTTCACCATAGTTATGATCTCCCACAACTACTGTAGGAACACCTTCTTTTTTATACTCTCTTTGTACAGCCGGAACACCATCGTACTCTCCGTTAAGCTGGTTTTTTACAAAGTTTGTCTTCTTATTATACGCATTGATTGCTCCAATAAGACAGTTGTTAGAAATATTATCTAAATGACCTCTGTAACGTAACCACGGTCCAGCCATAGAAATATGGTCGGTAGTACATTTTCCAAAAGCTTTAATCAGCAATTTGGCGCCGGTAAGATTTTTACCATCCCACGGCTCAAACGGAGTTAACAATTGAAGCCTTTCGCTATCTTCAGCTACTTTTACTTCAACAGAACTTCCATCTTCGTTTGGTGCGATGTATCCAGCATCTTCTACTGCAAAACCTTTAGTTGGTAACTCAATCCCTGTTGGCTCATCCAACATTACTTCTTCGCCATCTTCATTCATCAATTTATCGCGAGTAGGATCAAAATCTAAACGACCTGAAATTGCAATTGCAGCAACCATCTCTGGAGAACCTACAAAAGCGTGGGTGTTTGGGTTACCATCTGCACGTTTAGAGAAGTTACGGTTAAAAGAATGCACAATCGTATTCTTTTCTTCACCTTTTCTATCGCTACGATCCCATTGACCAATACAAGGTCCACAGGCGTTTGTAAATACTGTTGCATCAAGATCTTCAAATATTTGAAGTAAACCATCACGCTCTGCAGTAAATCTAATTTGTTCAGATCCCGGGTTAATACCAAAATCAGATTTTGCTTTTACCTTTTTATCTACTGCTTGTTTGGCGATAGATGCTGCACGGGTAAGATCTTCGTAAGAAGAGTTGGTACAGGAACCTATTAATCCCCAATCTACATTGATTGGCCATTCGTTCTCTTTAGCTTTAGCAGCCATTTCAGAAATAGGAGTTGCTAAATCTGGAGTGAAGGGCCCGTTAAGGTGAGGTTTTAATTCTGAAAGATTAATTTCGATCAATTCATCGAAATACTGCTCAGGGTTTGCGTAAACTTCATCATCTCCCGTTAAGTGTTCTGCAACACCGTTAGCTGCATCAGCAACATCGGCACGGTTGGTAGCACGCAGGTAACGGTCCATAGACTCATCGTAACCAAAAGTTGAAGTGGTTGCACCAACTTCAGCTCCCATATTACAAATAGTTCCTTTTCCGGTAGCCGACATTGAGCGGGCACCTTCTCCAAAATATTCTATAATTGCTCCGGTTCCTCCTTTTACAGTAAGGATTCCGGCTACTTTTAATATTACGTCTTTAGCGGCAGTCCATCCAGAAAGTTCTCCGGTTAGTTTAACCCCAATAAGTTTAGGGAACTTAAGCTCCCATGGCATTCCGGCCATTACATCTACGGCATCAGCACCACCAACACCTATGGCAACCATTCCAAGTCCGCCGGCATTTACCGTGTGAGAATCTGTACCAATCATCATTCCTCCAGGAAATGCATAGTTTTCCAATACAACCTGGTGAATAATTCCTGCACCCGGTTTCCAGAATCCTATCCCATATTTATTAGAAACAGATTCAAGAAAATCAAAAACTTCACTACTGGATTTATTAGCAGCTTGCAAATCTATTGCAGCTCCCATTTTGGCCTGGATAAGGTGATCACAATGTACTGTAGTTGGCACTGCAACTTGCTTTTTCCCGGCTTGCATAAATTGCAATAAAGCCATCTGGGCAGTTGCATCCTGGCAGGCGATCCTGTCTGGTGCGAATTCCACATAGTCTTTTCCTCTTTTGTAGGCCTCTTTGGCCGCTCCATCCCATAAATGTGAATAAAGGATCTTTTCTGAAAGGGTTAAAGGTTTCCCAACCACCTCACGTGCAGTATTTACACGTTCGGCCATTTGGCTATAAACCTTCTTGATCATATCAATATCGTATGCCATCTTATTGTGTTTTTAGTTCTAAAAAAGTCTAGCAAATTTAAGGATTTCGAGTGGATTTTGAAAATAAGAAGTGATTATCAAAATTTAATGAAAATAATTTTACAATTCGTAATTATTGATAGTTTAAATTTAACTAAATCCAATAATTAGGTTGAAAATTATGAATTTCATAAATTAACTCAGTCAAATTGAAAAAAATATAATCTTAAGAAGCGTAGAAATGAGAATTTAAACCCATTCTTGATAAGAATAGCTGCTTAAAGCTTTTTAGAGCTCCTAAACATACTGTTTTGAAGATGAAGCAAATTTTGTCTTCGGAATAAATAAACCACCGGCGCAAAGAAGGGAACAAAAAACATTGAAAGTATCCAGAATGTTTTATCTTTCAAATTCTGATTGATCATATCAATAAGTATAAATAACCAGAATATAAACAGTATCACCACGGCTGTCCAATTAATAAAACTACTTGTTTCTTTACTTAAATCTAGAACATTGGTAATAAAATCGCTTCCCCATAATATATAGAAAAGCACACTAACCAACACTCTATATTTAATAAATAGCTGGATCACTAAAACAGATCTCGAATTATTTTTTCTTCGGAAATTCCTTCGGCCTCGGCTTTGTAATTTTTAATAATTCTATGCCGTAAAATTCCAATGGCCACCGCCTGCACGTCTTCAATATCGGGTGAGAATTTTCCATTAACTGCTGCGTGAGATTTAGCAGCAAGGATAAGATTTTGAGAGGCTCTTGGCCCTGCACCCCAATCCAAATAGTTTTTTACAAATTGCGGTGCTTCACCAAAATTCGGTCTGGTTTTCCCTACCAGTTTCACCGCGTATTCCACTACATTATTAGCAACAGGAATTCTGCGAATTAGTTGCTGAATTTCTACAATTTCTTCCGCAGAAAATAGCGCGTTTATCTTTTGAATTTTATCTGAAGTTGTGCTTTTTACCACATCTACTTCTTCCTGGAAACTTGGATATTCCAGGAGAATAGAAAACATAAACCGGTCTAACTGCGCTTCAGGCAATGGATAGGTTCCCTCCTGCTCTATCGGATTTTGAGTGGCCAATACAAAATAAGGATTGGCAAGGCGGTAATTATGGCCGGCAACGGTCACCGATCGCTCTTGCATGGCTTCCAATAAAGCTGCCTGCGTCTTTGGCGGAGTTCGGTTAATCTCATCAGCCAAAACTATATTTGAAAAAACCGGACCTTTTATAAATTTAAAGTTCCTGTTCTCGTCCAGTATCTCTGCTCCAAGAATATCGCTTGGCATAAGATCTGGAGTGAATTGAATTCTTTTGAAATCCAGGCCTAGAGCCTGGGAAATAGTATTTACCATTAATGTTTTCGCCAAGCCGGGAACCCCAACAAGCAAAGAATGTCCTCCTGAAAAAACCGAAAGCAGGATTTGGTCTACAACCATATCCTGCCCTATAATAACTTTGGCAATTTCTTTTTTTAAATCCTGGTGTTTAATAACCAGTTTTTCTACAAGAGCAACATCTGACATTGATAAATCACTAATTTTTTAACCAGTTACTACTATACTCACAGTCTTTAAACTTGCCGTTTACTTTAATGTAGGTATCACCAATTTTTTCTCTTTGCCATTCTTCAATAGCTTCAAGTTGCTTATCACGTAGCGCCAGTTCTTTTATTTTAGAAAAATCTGTGGCATAATTGGCTTCGTGCTCAGAAATTCTTTTATTCACCTTTATAATTTTAAAGTAAGGACGCCCGGTTCTATCCTGATCACGCAATCTAAGTGAAAGTTCAGCTTCCTGCAGTTCGCCGATCTCGTCGTATAACTTAGGGTCAATTTTCGATAACTCAAAACGAGTGTCTCCGGTTCTTGGATTGATAAGCTGGCCACCATCTGCTTTGGTCTCTTCTTCATCAGAAAATTCACGAGCCGCCTCTGCAAAATCCAAAACGCCTTCGTTTACTCTTTTTCTAATACTATCTATTTTTGCTTTTGCTTCTTGAACAGATGCATTTGTTACATCTGGAATTAACAAGATATGTCTTAAATCTACATTTTGACCCCTAATTCTGTCAACCTGGATAATATGGTATCCAAATTCAGTTTCAAAAGGTTCACTTACTTCACCTTCCTGAAGACTAAAAGCAACATCCTTAAATTCTTTTACAAAATTATCTTTTCTGGAAAGTGAAATTCTACCACCATCTCTGGCACTTACAGGGTCTTGGGAATATAAAACAGCCTTGGTTGCAAAACTTGCATCATTATCAATAACATCTGCCCTAAATTCGCTTAAACGATCTATCACTTTTTGTTTCTCACTTTGCGGAATTTCCGGCTTTATCACAATTTGTGAAAGCTCTATTTCTTCACCAAAAACCGGACGCTCATCTTCTGGAATACTTTCGTAGTAAGCCCTTACTTCTTCCGGAGTAATTTCTACCGTTTCAATAATTCGTTGTTGCATACGGCTGGCTAACTGGCCCTCTTTATTAAGCTCAAATAGTTCGTTTCTAAATTCAGCTTCATTTTCTTTATTATAGAACTCAAGCACTTTTTCCATTGAACCTACCCGTCGCACCATTTCAGAAATTTGCTGATCTATATAATTATTAACTTCTGCATCCATAATAATTATACTATCCTGGATAGCATGATGAGCATAAAGTTTATTCTCCATAAGAGAACCTGCAAGCTGGCAATCGGTAACATCGGCAGTAGACATTCCCTGACTCTGCATATCTTTGTACATCATATCTACATCACTATCAAGAATAATGTAATCACCAATTACTGCAGCAATACCATCTACTTTTCTGCGTTCTGAGTTATTTTCTTCGGCAACGGTATTTTCTGTCATTTCCTCCTCAGGCTGTATAGAAGTGCTATCGGTAACGATCACCTCTTGAGAGTAACCGGTAAAGCCAAGCAAAATAGCTAAAAGAAAGCCGGTGGTTTTAATTATAGATTTCAAATTGTTCATTTTTAATTGCATCTTTTGTAATATCTTTTTCAAGTTCCTTTATCAAATTTAGTTTTCGCTTGTTAAGCAAAATCTTTTCTATTGTTGGCTCGGCAAATTCAAATGGGGCATCCTGCCCTCGTTCCAACACATCCTTTACATAAATCAAATATACACCTAATGAATCTTCTACCTGAAGAAAATTAGATTTGTTTAAGAGTTTATCCCTATGCTCTATAGTTAGCGCAGGAATTTTATCGTAAACCGTTTTTAACTTTACCCAAACCGAATCATTCAAAGAATAATTTTTAAACTGAAGAGAAATTTCCTCAAGCTCCTCCCGGTCTTCACCATCAAAGCTGGTTAAGTAAGATTTTATTTCTTTAATATTAGTATTGTTCTCTGCCAGGCTTACGTATCTTAATTTCAGCAAATCTTCTGTAAGCTGAAAATTGTTCTTATTTTCTTCAAAATAAGCCTCCATTTCTTCAATTGGCAGCGTACTGTCTAATTCTCTACTCACCACTGCATCTTTGTAAGCGCTGGTATAAAGCTCATTTTTATAATTTTCTATAAGATCTTTAAATTCTCTTAATTGACTCTCTGGAAGATTCAACTGCGCCCGGTCTATGAGCAATTGCTGGGTGGCCCAGCGATTTATATAATTAGAAACTATAATAGCGCTATCCTGCGGGGAAGTATTTTCGTTTATTAAAGCATTTATATCGGCCTCATACAAATAAGCATCATTAACCCTTACTATAACTTCACGATCGTCCGTTTTTTCAAGATAGGAACAACCTATAAGCATAAAAACAGCAGGTAGAAAAAATATTAAAACTGGTGATATTTTCAAAATCATTAGTTATTGATGTAGCAATTTACATACCAATTTTAGAGGTCTATAGCCTGTAATCTGCCAGTTAGCAAAAATAAGAATTCATTTATGTTCCACAAGCTTATCTTTAAACGATTAACTGGTGTTGAACATTATTAATGTTTTATCTTAAGTATCTTTAAGTGAAGCTTAAAAAGTATTTATTTTAAATTCCTCAAAATCTATTAATATGAAATATACCAGTGAAATTAAAATATTAAAACCTCGTGAAGAGGTCATTAAAAAATTTAGCGAACCCGATAATATTAAGCATTGGCAACGTGGTTTTATTTCAATGAAACCTATTAGCGGTAAATTAGGAAAACAAGGTTCAAAAAACCTGATAAAGTACCAGATGGGAAAGCGAGAAATTGAAATGGAAGAAAAAATTATTAAAAACGATCTTCCTGCACAGTATCATGCAAATTATTCCACGAAAGGCGTTTATAACATCCAGAGAAACTTTTTTGAAGAAACCATAGATGGAAATACCCTCTGGATTTCACACAATGAATTTAGGTTAAGCGGTTTTATGAAATTAATGGGAGTTTTTATGCCTGGAGCATTTAGAAAACAAACTTACCAGTATATGAAGGATTTTAAGCGTTTTGTAGAAAAAAACCAAAGTGTATTAAACAAGAAATAGTTTTAAATTTTAATATGAATAATTAAAAGCTGCTGTTATATTTGCTAAAAACATTTTTTATTATGATACGAAGCAGTTTATTAATTGCCTTTTTAACTTTCAGCATTTTTGCAAGCGCACAGACTAAAGTAGGAACCATAGACACCGATTACATTCTGTCACAAATGCCAGAAATGGAGCAAGTAAATAAAGGGTTAGAAGCCTATGACAAAGAACTACAAAAAGATTTCGAGGCTAATGTTAAGCAATACGACACTTTGGTAAAGAGTTACCAGGCTAATGCCGAGAGCCTTGCTGAGGCAGCTCGCCAGGAAAGCGAGGCTAAAATTATTGAACTTGAAAACCAAATAAAGCAGTTTAGACAACGAGCCCAGTTAATGATGCAAATGCGAAGAAACGAGCTTACAAATCCGCTTTACAAAAAAATAGACGCTGCAATGCGAGCGGTAATCGAAGAAGAAAAATTTACTCAAATTCTTCACGCCGGTGGAAACAGTCTCGCTTTCTCTGCGGAAGAATATGATATTACCGAAAAAGTAATGAGTAAAATGGAGATTGAAATTCCTGCTGCAGCTGAAGAAGAATAGCAGGAAATTGGATCCTGAAATAAATTCAGGATGAAGTATATAAAAAGCCCTCTCAGATTTTATAATCTGAGAGGGCTTTTCAATTTATTAGGCAATAAGTTTACCTGCTATAATTAGGTGACTCATTAGTAATGGTAACATCATGCGGATGCCCTTCACTAATTCCAGAAGAGGTAATTTTTACGAATTTAGCAGTCTGCTTTAAAGTTTCTACATCTTTCGCACCGCAATAACCCATTCCGGCTTTTAAACCGCCTACAAATTGATGAATGCTTTCTTCAAGTTCACCTTTGTATGGAACTCGACCAACAATACCTTCAGGTACCAGTTTCTTAATATCATCTTCCACATCCTGGAAATAACGATCTTTAGAGCCCTTTTGCATCGCCTCTACAGATCCCATTCCGCGATAGGATTTGAATTTTCTTCCTTCGTAAATAATGGTTTCCCCCGGAGATTCTTTAGTTCCTGCAAGCAATGAACCAAGCATCACACAATCGGCTCCTGCAGCTAATGCTTTTGGGATATCTCCTGTGTAACGAATTCCACCATCTGCAATAACAGGAACACCACTATCTTTAAGCGCTGCGGCTACTTCTAGCACGGCCGAAAATTGTGGAAATCCAACACCTGCAACCACTCTTGTAGTACAAATAGAACCCGGACCAATTCCTACTTTAACCGCATCTGCTCCGGCTTCAACTAAATATTTTGCAGCCTCTGCAGTGGCTATATTTCCTACTACCACCTGTAAATCTGGAAATTTAGCCTTTACATCTTTGAGCACAGAAACCACTCCCCTGGTGTGGCCGTGAGCTGTATCAATAATTATAGCATCAACTCCGGCGTTTACTAAAGCTTCCGCTCGTTCAACAGCATCAGCAGTTACGCCAATTGCGGCTGCTACTCGCAGTCTTCCGAAGCTATCTTTATTCGCGTTGGGCTTTAAAGTGAGCTTGGTTATATCCCTAAAGGTAATTAGGCCAACAAGCTTATAATTATCGTTAACTACGGGAAGTTTTTCAATCTTGTATTCCTGTAAAATATCTTCTGCCTGATCCAGGGAAGTACCCTCTGCAACAGTTACTAAATTTTCTGAAGTCATTACCTCAGCGATCGGACGTTTAAGATTTTTCTCAAAACGCAAATCCCTGTTAGTCACAATCCCGAGCAATTTCCCGTCTTCATCTACAATTGGAATTCCGCCGATACTATGTTCGCGCATACTCGCTTTCGCATCGCTCACATTGGCTGTGATTGGCAAGGTAACGGGATCTATAATCATTCCGCTTTCTGCCCTTTTTACTTTTCGCACTTTAAGTGCTTGTTGTTCGGCAGTCATATTCTTATGCAAAACACCAATTCCCCCTTCACGAGCCATAGCAATAGCCATTCTGGATTCGGTTACCGTATCCATAGCCGCCGAAACAATAGGAACGTTTATAGAAATATTTTTGGTGAATTTTGTGCGAATGCTTACTTCCCGAGGTAGTATTTCAGAATAAGCAGGAACAAGCAATACATCGTCGTAAGTAAGGCCTTCTCCTAAGATTTTGGATTCGTGTGCGATCATAGCAATTAAAGATTTAATTGCGTGCAAATATACGGTTAAAAACTGAAATAGAGGAGTTTTACAGGTTTAACTCTTATCTAATTCCATTCAATTTATTAGCTCTTTTGTAAACCAGCCTTATGACCGAGTTTAAAATAATTTAAGCAGAAAAAATCTTTAAAATTTAAATTGAAGACTTGAATACCAGCTTATTGGCTGTGCCGGGATAATACCAGGACCGGGATAACCTGTAGCCCTTCTGGTGAAATAGGTATTATCTAAAAGATTGTTGACCCCTGTTTCCAGTTTAAACTTCCCGAAACTATAAGAAGCCGAAAAATCTAAAATACCATAAGCTGGAATACTTCCTTCTATTCCTCGTTGGTTATCATCAATGTCCTGTGGGGCATTAGTAGCGTCTGTATATTGTTTTGAGAGATAGGTATATTGGAAACCGGCCAGGAAATTAGAATATCCAAAATTTAAACCTGTTTTAAGGTTCACATAAGGGATAAACTCAACCTGATTTCCTTCCACATTAGTTTCTTCAGAAGCAGTATATTCAGAATTAGTAAAAGCAGTATTCACGAAAAGATTCAATCGGTAATTCTTAGCCTGTTCGAAAAAAGTATTTCGAATATCCCAGTCGGCGAACGTTTCCACTCCATAAATAAAGGCATCTCCAATATTCCCCCTTTTTCTAACGATAAAGCCATCTTCAACTCCAAGGACTTCACCGATCCTGTCCTTATACCATAAACCGAAAATACTGGCGTCATAAGACAAATAATTCTTCAACCTTCCTCTAATTCCAAAGTCTGAAGTAAAACCCCTTTCTTCTGAAATATTTGGATCTACCACAAAACTAGGGTTTACAATTCTAATATCACTAAAAGTAACCGACCTGTAATTTTGAGAAAAATTACCATAGAATTCGTTAGACGCATCCAGGTTATAACTAGCTCCAACTCCTAATAAGGCAAAGCTCCTTTCAAGGTCTTTTTCCTCTTCTCTGGTTTCATTAATTAAAGGATTATCGGCCAGATCAAGAATTATTTCTTTATAAGAACCGTTTGCCTGTGTATTAATGTATTCTATTCTGAATCCGGGTGTAATAGAAAGTTTATTGGTGAGATTAAAAATGTTCTCTCCAAAGAATGCAAAGTTTTTATTTGGGAAATTGTATTCTGATTGCCTTGGGTAATTCGGGAATTGATCGTTTGTAAATGTAAATTCCGGCTTAGCTGAAGTAGTTCCGGGTCCCTGTTTTTGAAAATTATTGGCATCGTAATATTTACTTCCAACCAAAAAAACTGATTCTTCATCGAATAAATTATACCTGGTTAGCAACCTTGCCTCTGCTCCCCAGTTAGAAAAATTGTCTACCAATAATTCCCGTGGCGCAGAAAGATCGTCTGGCTGTGAA
>DATFJA010000072.1:0-2410 GCA_035269545.1 Salegentibacter sp. | reverse complement strand
CAGGGTTTTTAAAATAGGATCTATGGTATTTACTCCAAGTCCCCAGGCTTTAATCAAACCTTCTTCTTTCATCTTTTCCAGCTCTGGCATAGCACCCTTTTTTGCCACTTCAAAATGATCTTCCCAGCTTACTCCATCTTCATATTCGCCATTATGATCTGGAGAAAGATCGTGAATAAAGGCATAGTCTAAATAAGCTACTCCTAATCTTTGTAAACTATCTTCTACAGATCGTCTCACGGCTTCAGCTGAATAGTCGTATTTATAATCAAAAGGTGAAGGATCCTGCCACATTACTTCCGGAATTTTCTTAGTAGCTTTTAGAACCCTGCCCACTTTACTGGACAATATATAATCTTCCCTTTTTTTACTACTTAAGAAATGGCCAAAACGTCTTTCACTTAATCCAAGGCCGTACCAGGGAGAAGTATCATAGTATCTAACCCCTGCTTCCCAGGCAGCTTTTAATGTTGCTTCTGCCTGTTCATTACTAATAGGTTTAAATCCATGACCTATTGCCACACCGCCTAAACCATAATTGTACTTTAATTTCAACTTGCTCATAATATTCTTTTTTGGCTATTCAAACTGAAATAAAAATAATTAGAAATGTATAAAATACTTATTATTTAACTTAAGCTAACATTATATGGTTTAAGAATGTTAAGGTCTCTTAAAAGGATTTTTTTTGCTAATTTGCTGTTCCGAGACTGTAACAAAAGTTACTGCCTGAAGCGCAGGAATATTATATTTTTGCCGACAGAAAATAAAACAGGTTGGAAAAGTATTTTAACATCATAACCAATTCTTTTACCGGGTATTTCAATTACCTGGCAAATGAAATTAGCAATCCTTCCTGGACCAACTATTTTTATTGGCTTATTGGATTGTCGGTATTAGTGTGGATTTTAGAAATCTTGATTCCCTGGAGGAAAGATCAAAAGGTTTTTCGCAAAGGATTCTGGCTGGATACGTTCTATATTTTATTTAATTTTTTCCTTTTTTCGCTGATTGGGTATAATGCTATTTCTAATGTAGCCGTAGAGTTATTTAATGATTTCCTCGGGCTCTTTGGTATCACTAATATTGTAGCCATAGAAGTGCAAAATTTCCCGGTTTGGGTTCAGTTGCTTATTATGTTTGTAATTGCAGATTTTATTCAATGGAATGTGCATCGCCAATTGCATAAGCAAGCCTGGTTGTGGGAGTTTCACAAGGTGCATCACAGCGTTAAAGAAATGGGATTTGCGGCGCAATTTAGGTTTCATTTTATGGAAACCATTATCTACAAGTCAGTACAATATATTCCTTTGGCTATGATTGGTTTCGGAATTCAACAGTTTTTTGTGGTACATATGTTCGCAGTTTTTGTAGGGCACCTAAACCATGCTAATGTGGGATGGAACTATGGTATTTTTGGATATATTTTTAATAATCCTAAAATGCATATCTGGCATCACGCCAAGGCGCTACCGAAAGATCGCCCGCATGGGATGAACTTTGGTTTAAGCCTTAGTATTTGGGATTATCTGTTCGGAACAGCATATATACCCCAGGAAGGAAAAAATATTGAAATAGGTTTTGAGGGAGATGAGCAATTTCCAGAGGACTTTAAGAATCAGATGACTTTTCCGTTCAAAAGGAATAAATTTAATAAATCAACATAATAAATAATAATAACTAGAAAAATATATAAAATGGAAATAAAACAATTTAAAGATAGCCCATTGGCGCATTATTCTTATGCACTTATTAGCAATGGTGAAATGGCCGTGGTAGACCCAAGCCGTAATCCTATGCAGTATTACAAGTATGCCGAAGAAAATGGGGTAAAAATTGTAGCTGTTTTTGAAACACATCCACACGCCGATTTTGTCAGTGGACATTTACAGATCCACAAAGAAACAGGTGCTAAAATTTATATTAGTGAAAAAGTAGGAGTAGACTATCCACATGTAGCTTTTGATGAAGGCAACCAGGTAGAAGTGGGAGACGCTACCATCAAAGCCCTGCATACGCCTGGTCATTCTCCAGATAGTTTGACTTTTATCGCTGAGGGCGATGGGAAAATAGCTATGTTTAGTGGTGATACCTTATTTATAGGGAACGTTGGTAGACCAGATTTGCGTGAGAAAGCCGGTAATATGAAAGCGAAAAGAGTGGAGCTTGCTAAGCAAATGTACCATACTATGCAAACCAAGTTTAATCATTTGCCAGACCACACCTTAGTATATCCTGCTCACGGAGCCGGTTCCCTTTGTGGAAAAAATATGAGCGATGCATCTTTAAGTACATTGGGTAATGAACGCCAGGGTAACTGGGCGTTTAAAGAGCAGACAGAACAGGAATTTGTAGATGAAATCTTAAAGGATCAACCATTTATCCCTTCTTATTTTGGATTTAATGTAGA
>DATFJA010000071.1:0-8731 GCA_035269545.1 Salegentibacter sp. | reverse complement strand
CGAAAGTTAAAGCAAAAATATAAAGAACTTGAAAAGTTTACCAGCCTGGTCTCGCACGATATTAAATCACCATTGGCTAATATTATTTCTTTAACCGAATTACTGAAAGACGAAAACAAAGAAAATCTGGATGAACAAAGCAGGCAGTATCTTGATTTTCTGGTAGAGTCTTCCTATTCGCTTCGCAATTACGTAGACGGAATTTTAAAATTTTACCGAAGTGATCATATTCTGGAAAAGGATTTCGAGGATGTGCACCTGCCTAGCCTATTAAAAAAAATTAGTGATTTATATAGTTTAGAAAAGAACGTAGAAATTACTTATCCGAATGAAGGACATTTAAAAAACGTCAATAAAGCTGCACTCAGCCAGGTATTCATGAATTTAATAAGCAATGCCTTAAAGTACAATAATAACGACCTTCGAAAAGTAGATATAACTTATAAAACCACAGACAACTATTATTGTTTTGCAGTTAGCGATAATGGAGATGGCATAAAAAAGGAAGATGTAGAAAAAATTTTTCGTCTCTTCACTACCTTAGATACTAAAGATAGGGATGGAAATCATGGTAGCGGAATTGGATTAGCAACAGTAAAAAAACATATAGAGCAAATGCAGGGCTCTATTGAAGTAATTTCTGAAAAAGGTGAAGGCAGTACTTTTAAATTCAAGATTAAACGCCCATAGCTTAAATTCCATTTCCTATATTTGATAAACTTTTTAAAGCTTTATGGAATTTAAACAGCCGGAACTTCTTTATGCCCTGTTTTTACTACTTATCCCATTGGCTGTTCATTTATTCCAACTCCGCCGATTTCAAAAAGAAGATTTTACGAATGTCAAATTCCTGAAAAAGGTTATTCGGGAAACCCGAAAGAGTTCCCGTTTAAAAAAATGGTTGTTATTAACTACAAGAATGCTGCTGCTAGCCTCACTGATCCTGGCTTTTGCCCAGCCCTATTTTCCAGCAGAAAACCCCGAAGCTGCCACAAGTAATAAGGTAATATTCTTAGATAATTCTTACAGTATGCAGGCTACAGGCCAAAATGGGGAACTCCTGGCGGCTGCTATACAGGATTTAATTAAAAGCCTGCCGGAAAATGAAGAAATCAGCCTATTTACACATAACGATGAGTTCCTTAATTTCAATGCAAATGAATTAACTCAAAAACTTCAAAACCTGGATTTTGCCGAAAATCCTTTAAATTTCAATACCCTAAAATTAAAAGCAGAACAGCTTTCAAAGAATTCTGCTAAAAAAACTGACTTAATCTTTATTTCCGATTTTCAGCAAAACCTGGATTTAGATACCCCGGTAGATTCAGCTACTAATTATCATTTTATTCCTTTAATTCCCCAAAACACTCAGAATATTAGTATAGACACCGTGTTTCTTAGCATGCGGGAAGCTAATGAAATTAGTTTACAGGTGTTACTTAGCAGTACCTCTGGCTATTCAGAAAGTATAAGTGTATCTGTTTATAACGGTGAAGAGCTTTTGGCTAAAACAGCTGTAAATTTTCAGGAAAAGGAAAATACAGAAGTTGGTTTTAGAATTGATGCTGAAGAAATCCCTAAAGGAATTATAAAAATTGAAGATGCTGCCCTGGAATATGACAACATACTATATTTTAGTTTCAATAGACCCAATCCAGCCGAGGTTGTGATTATTAATGAGAAGACAGATGCCACTTTTTTAACTCGTATTCTAACTCCATCTGAATTTAATACCCAAATATTTGAAAAAGATCAACTTGATTTTAACAAACTAAACAGTGCCGATCTTGTAATTCTTAACGAATTAGAGTCGCTCTCAGGGGCATTAGAAACCAATTTAGCTAATCTTCATACTAACGCGGTGCCGCTGGTAATAATTCCATCGTCAAATAGCAATCTAAGTTCTTACAATAAGTTTCTAAACCGGCTAAATGCTCCTACATTATCTCAATTGAAAAGCAAGGAAATATTAATAACCAATTTAGCTTTTGATCATCCTTTACTCGCAGGAGTCTTTAAGGAAAAAGTTGAGAATTTTGATTATCCCAAAGTCCAAACCCATTATGAATTAGGTAATGGAAATAATATCATTTCTTTTCAGGATAATTCAGGTTTTTTAGTGGAAGGAAATGGCGTTTTTCTATATTCTGCGGCATTGAATAACAAGAATTCTAATTTTAGGAACTCACCTTTGATAGTACCTGTTTTTTACAATATGGGACTTACCGCTTTAAAAAAACCAGATCTCTATTATGAAACAGGAAAAAATACTGAAATTAAAATTCCACTTCAAACGCAACAAGATGAAGTAGTTCATATTGTTTCGGCAACCGAAGACTTTATTCCACAGCAAAGATCTTTGGGTGATAATATAGAAATTAATACCAGCGCTCTGGAAATCACTTCTGGAAATTATTCTTTGAAGTATAGGGACGAGGAACAGACGTACCTAAGCTTTAACTCACCCAGAAGCGAAAGTGAAATGAAATATAGTATTCCGAAAGCAACAGAAAATATAAAAATCCATCAAAATATAGGTGCTTATTTTGATGAACTAAAAGTAGCCAGCCAAAGCAACGAGCTTTGGAAAAGCTTTGTTATTTTTGCATTGATTTTTTTAGCAGTAGAGATGCTGCTCTTAAAATATTTTAAGTAAAACCGGCAAAATACCGGACTCAAAAGTATACAGAGAGATGCTTACAAGACTTTATTAAATTCCCATCTTGGGATTAAATTATAAAAAATGAAATTACTCTTAAAATCGGCCACAATCATTGATGCACAATCGGTTTATAATAATAAAAAGCTGGATGTTTTAATTGAAAATGGGATTATTGAAAGGATAGCAAAAGATATTTCTGTTAAGGCCGATAAAGTGATTGAAACAGAAAATCTTCACGTTTCCAGGGGGTGGTTTGATAGTAGTGTAAGTTTTGGAGAACCCGGTTTTGAGGAGCGTGAAACCATTGCGAATGGACTGGATACTGCCGCCAAAAGCGGTTTTACAAGTATTGCATTAAACCCCAACACCTATCCTATAATTGACAACAATGGAGCAATTACTTCGGTTAAATCTAAGGCTGCTCATCATCCGGTTAAGTTATATCCTACAGGTGCTTTAACTATTAAGGCTGAAGGTGTTGATCTTGCCGAACTGTATGATATGAAACAGGGCGGCGCAATAGCTTTTGGAGATTATAAAAAAGCCATTAAAAATCCTAACCTACTAAAAATTGCGCTTCAGTACGCTCAAAATTTTGATGCGCTAGTCCAGTCATTTCCACAGGAAGACCGTATTGCCGGGAAGGGAATGGTAAATGAAGAGCAAAGTAGCACCTCGTTAGGATTAAGAGGAATTCCTAATCTTGCAGAGGAATTACAAATAGCACGAGACCTCTATTTATTGGAATATACCGGCGGGAAATTACATATTCCTACTATATCAACTAAAAAATCGGTAGCGCTCATTAAAAAGGCCAAGAAAAAAGGTCTTGATGTTAGCTGCAGTGTAGCTATTCATAACTTAATTTTTACTGATGAACTCTTGCAGGAATTTGATACTAATGCTAAAGTTTTGCCTCCGCTAAGAACCAAAGAAGATATAAAAGCTTTAGTTAAAGGGGTAAAAGATGGTACTATAGATATGCTTACCAGCGATCATACACCCATAGATACCGAGAACAAAAAAGTGGAATTTGATAATGCTCTATATGGAACTATTGGTTTAGAATCGGCATATGGCGCTTTAAATACCGTTTTTCCTATTGAAGAAGTGATTGAAATATTAACCAAAGGCAAAGAGCGTTTTGGCCTGGAAAATATAGCAATTGAAGAAGGAAATGAAGCAGATTTATCGCTGTTTATTCCGAAGGAAAAATACGAATTTACCGAAGCTCATATCTTTTCAACCTCCAAGAACAGTATTTTTAAGGCCTATCCCCTTCAGGGAAAAGCTTTAGGGATTATTACCAAGGCAGGGGAATACGGTTTATAAATTTTGCTATAAATTTAATACCTTTACATTATATACAACCAGCTATGAAAACAGTGGCAGAAGAAGGAAAAACCCCAGCTATAGTTGCCTATCTAACCATAATAGGAACCATAATAGCCTATTTCATGAATAATGAACATAAAAATTCATTTGCTTCTTTTCACATTAGGCAGGCACTTGGAATACACGTGACCTTCTATGTTTTAGGCGTTTTGGTAGGCTTGTTTGACAGTTGGTTAATTTCATCGGCTTTCTATATTTTTATTGCCGTTTTAGGCATCTATGGGCTGGTAACCGCCATTCAGGGCGAGCAAAAAGAAGTACCAATTCTTGGTTCATATTTTCAAAAATGGTTTAGTACAATACAATAAATGAATACCAAACAACTTTCCCTACAACACCTTATAAGAAAACCTAAAATAGAATCTGAAAATCCACCTATGCTTATTATGCTGCATGGATATGGAAGCGATGAGAACGATCTTTTCTCATTTGCTGATGAATTGCCGGATGAGTTATTCGTGATTTCAGTAAAAGCTCCTTATACAATGCAACCCTACGGCAATGCCTGGTATGCAATTCATTGGGATAATCAGGATGGGAAATTTAGCGATGATGAACAAGCTAAAGAATCACGTGAAAAAATCGTTGATTTTATAGATGAAGCAGTTGAAGCTTATCATCTGGATGCTAAAAATGTCACGCTTTTAGGGTTTAGCCAGGGCAGCATTTTGAGTTATGCAGTAGCCCTCTCCTACCCAGAGAAAGTTAAAAATATAGCTGCGTTGAGCGGGTATATAAATAAAGGAATAATAAAACCGGGATTTGAGCAGAACGATTTTTCAAACCTATCCTTTTATTGTTCACATGGTTCGGCAGACCAGGTAATTCCCGTAGAATGGGCACGTAAAACAAAACCTGTACTGGACGCGCTTAAAATTGAAAACAGCTATTCAGAATTCCCGGTGGGTCACGGTGTTGCTCCACAGAATTTCTTTGAATTGCGGGAATGGCTTAAGAAAAGAATCTAATTAACGGGATAGAGAAAAGATTTCTCCGCATTAAGTCCCAATTCTCCGTTTTCACCTATTTCGTAAGTAAAAAAGACTTCGCCCCAATATTTGCCATCGGTGAAATCGGCGATAATCCATTTATGATTTAGAATTTTGATCTTATTTATACGCATATCACCTTCCATCCCTGCAAACGGCACATAAGAATTATCAGCATCTACTTTATTCTGACTCATGAGCTCGTTTTCTATAGCTTCAGAAACATTTGCTGCTTCAATTCCCCTATTTTCAAAATAGCTCATCGCATCTCCATTATCAAGCAAAGAAAAATAGCCGGCATTTTCGTTTAGTTCTGCTAAAGAATCATTTTCAACCTCCAGTCTTTCTACTTCTCCTTTTAAAGCCAGGATATCGGCATCCCTGGAATCAAGAATTTTTTTATCATTCACATAAATAAAAATGGTAAACAAGAGAGAAAAAATAAAAAGGTAGAGTAATAAGTTTTTACGCATTTTAAATAGTGATTTCTAGGTTATCGTAAGCAACGAATACATTTTCAGGAAGTTGTTTTTGGACTTCATCATGAAAGCCAAGCAAATGGCTAATATGGGTTAAATAGGCTCTTTCTGGCTTTACACGATCAATGAACTCTAAAGCTTCCTCAAGGTTTAAATGAGAATGATGAGGTTCGATTCTTAAAGCAGTAACCACCAAAACCTTTACACCATCAAGCTTTTGTACCTCTTCTTCTTCAATAGATTTAAGATCGGTAAGATAAGCGAAATCTTTAAGCCTAAAACCAAAAACCTGTAAGCGATTATGCATATAATTTATAGGCGTGATTTTTAAATCTTTAAAATAGAAAGGCTTATTTACAATTTCATTTTCAATAACACCGGGCGCACCAGGATACTTATTAGTGGAAGTAAAAATATATTCAAAGCGTTTTCTTAAGGAATCTAATACGCGTTTATGAGCAAAAACAGGAATATCGCCCTGCCGGAAGAAAAATGGTCTTATATCGTCTAAACCAGCGGTATGGTCGTTATGCTCATGTGTATATAATATCGCATCCAGGCTTTCTATAGGGTTCGAAAGCATTTGCATCCTAAAATCAGGACCACAATCAATTAGTATATTATAGCCTTCCCATTTTACCAAAATAGATACCCGCAAACGCTTGTCTTTGGGATTATCACTAAGACACACCGGGTGTTTACTGCCTATTATTGGTATCCCCTGAGAGGTGCCCGTGCCTAAAAATATTACTTCCAAGAATTATATGTTTTACTACAAAAGTAAAGATAATTTTTTTCTATACCTTACCGTTTTTAGTACCTTTGATATACACAAAAAGAAATCACCTTTAAAAGAAAAATTATGCCAATTACAATAATGGGCGATAAGGAATTTGAAAATGTTCCTTCTATAAAAAGCAAAGCACTTCGCATAAACCTAAATGAAAATATCTACGGAACTTTCTCTGAGATTGGTGCGGGCCAGGAAACGGTAAGGAATTTTTTTAGAGCCGGCGGTGCTTCTGGTACAATTGCAAAAGCGATGAGTGCTTATGATAAGGATTTTAGTGATGCAATTTATGGAGTTGAAAATGATAGAAGATATGTCACTGAAGCAAGATTAAAAAAAATGCTTTCCCATGAAATTGGCTTAATTGAACATCGAATTTCGCGCGAAAAACATCCTAATAAGCTTTTCTTTAGTTATGCTAACACGGTTGCTACCATAGATTTCGCAAAGAAATATAAAGGCCACGGATGGGTAGGTATTAAATACCAGGTAAGGCCAGACGAGGATTATAACGAAATTAGTTTACACGTAAGATTCCACGAAAATGATGCGCGTCATCAACAAAACACTTTAGGAATACTTGGAGTAAATCTTATTTATGGCGCTTATTACAAATACGACAATCCTAAAAAACTTTTAAGATATCTATACGATCATATTGATAAAGATCAAATAGAGATTGATACTATAAACTTTAGCGGCCCTAGATTTGAAGGTGTAGACAACCGTTTAATGAGTTTACAACTTGTGAAAAATGGAATGACAGATGCCGTGATGTTTGCTCCTGACGGAAATAACGTTCTGCCTGCCAAAATTCTTTATAAAAAGAATATCCTAGCTTTCCGTGGAAGTTTTAGACCGGTTACCAAGGTTAATATGGATATGTATGAGCGTTCGCTTGAATTATTCCTGAAAGAAAGCAAGGTAGAAAAAGAGAATACCGAAGTTATTTTTGAAATCACCCTTTCTAACCTAAGAGCTGAAGGTGAAATTGATGAACGAGATTTTATGGACAGGGCCAAGCTTTTATGTTCCCTAGGACAAACCGTAATGATCTCCAATTTCCAGGAATATTATCGCGTAGTTGAATACTTCTCAAGATATTCAAAACAGCGTATGGGCTTAAGTATGGGGGTTAATAATCTTGTTGATGTATTTGATGAGAAATATTACAGGCATTTAAGTGGTGGTATTTTGGAAGCCTTCGGAAAATTATTCTTTAAAGATCTTAAGGTTTACCTCTACCCTCTTAAAGATCCCGAAACTGGAGAAATTACTACCAGCGACAACCTTAAGGTGCATCCTAGAATGAAAGAATTGTATAAATTCTTTAAATATAATGGAAGGGTTGAGGATATTGAAAATTACAATCCTGATATTCTTGATATATACTCCAGGGAAGTACTTCAAATGATTAGCGAAGGAAAAGAAGGTTGGGAAGATATGTTACCCGAAAAAACTACCAGAATGATTAAAGAGCATAATCTTTTTCATTATAAAGAAAATAAGAAAAAAGCAGAAACTGAAGTTTAGTTACTAAAACTTCAAGCATAAAAAAATCCGGATGAATCATCATCCGGATTTTTTTATGTTTAATCGTTATTCTGAATTCACTTCAGGATAAAGATTAATAATTTAGCCTTAAGCCACTCGCTCTATTTTGGCGCCAATTGCTTTAAGACGTTCATCTATATTTTCATAACCTCTGTCTATTTGTTCAATATTATGAATCGTAGAAATTCCTTTAGCTGAAAGCGCCGCAATAAGCAAAGAAATACCTGCTCTAATGTCTGGCGACGTCATTGTAGTAGCCTTTAGCTGCGACTGGAAGTCATGGCCAATTACAGTCGCACGGTGCGGATCACACAAAATGATCTTCGCGCCCATATCTATCAGTTTATCCACAAAGAACAAACGGCTTTCGAACATTTTTTGATGAATAAGTACACTTCCGCGAGCTTGTGTAGCCACTACCAGAAGAATACTCAATAAATCTGGCGTAAATCCCGGCCATGGCGCATCACTAATATTCATTATAGAACCATCAATAAAGCTTTGCACTTCATATCCATTGGTATGTGCAGGAATAAAAATATCGTCTCCCCTACGCTCAATAGTAATTCCTAATTTTCTAAAGGTAGTTGGAATAATACCCAGCATATCCCATCGAACATTCTTTATAGTAATTTCGCTTTTAGTCATTGCAGCCATCCCAATCCAGGAACCTATTTCTACCATATCTGGAAGAATTCGATGTTCACAACCTTTTAAAGAATCTACTCCTTCAATAGTTAAAAGATTAGAACCTACACCACTAATTTTAGCGCCCATTGAATTTAGCATGGTACAGAGTTGCTGTAAATAAGGTTCGCAGGCTGCGTTGTAAATTGTAGTAGTTCCTTCGGCAAGTACGGCA